>NZ_JBFRDN010000025.1:0-74725 GCF_052113785.1 Phyllobacterium sp. TAF24
ACTTGGCTCCCTGCAATCCTCATCTCCGTCATCCTCGGGCTTGACCCGAGGACCCACCTTTAAAAATAGCTTGTATGCTCCGGGGCGACGCGCGCGTGCTTCTTTGCCGTGGGTCCTCGGGTCAAGCCCGAGGATGACGGAGATGAGGATTGCAGGGAGCCAAGTTCTGCAGGGTTGGTGATTAGCGTTGCAGCCCCCATGTCCCTCATGGTGAGCTTGTCGAACCACGCACTATGTTGTTGCAATGGGTTTCCCGTTGCCTATTCCACGCTCTTGTAGCGCTTGCTTGCCAGAGCCTCGACCATGATTGCAACGGTCTCAAGATCGTCGGGTAGCAGTACCCTGATGGCAGCCCGGATACGTTGCCGCTCCATCGGCTCGGGGTCATCCGCATCTTCCCCGAATGACAACAGTTTGTTCGGTGTCGTTTCCAGGACTTTTGCAATGCGAACCACAGTTGCAAGGTCGGGCTCACGGCTATTAGCGATATAATTTCCGTATCTTCTTTCACTCAAACCTGCCCGGCGGCCAGCTTCCGAGTTGGAAATGCCGAGTTCGGCTGCGCGTTTTTTCAGGTTCGATGCAAACTGTTCCATCGGAACAAAATGTTCTGGCAAATGCCACGGGTCGATGTACAATACGAGCGATTATACTACCACATTTCGTTATAGGTTATAATTGTGTTTTGTTTTTTTAAGTGGTTCATTTTCACCTCTCCCATCTGGGGCACTTTTCTGTTCCATCAGTGGGAGTTTTCCATAAAGCCGCGGTTGATCCCGAAGGAGAAAATCGACGGGATGGTTGACCAGTTGATTGCGGAGCATGGACCGCGCGCCGCCTATCGCGCTTATATCGAGGAAGATCGTGCCTGGCGTCACTGTGACACGGTCCAGCAGGGCATCTGGCGGCGCGTGCGCCGCGAGTTGCAGCGCCGGGAAGCGGGGTGAGGTGGTGCGTTTCACTCTTCTCCCCCCACCGTCATCCTCGGGCTTGACCCGAGGACCACCTATAGAAACTTCTGGAATGCGAAGCATTTCGTGCAAATGAGGTGCTCCTCAGTCGTGGGTCCTCGGGTCAAGCCCGAGGATGACGGCGAAGGAGGTGCACTGCGGTTTCGCGGCGAAGGAGGTGTCCGAGGAAGACAGAGAGAGATGCACCACAATTTGCAGGGAGGAGTACACGGCGAGGACAAGCCGATAAAATATTCCCATCATCTCCACCTTTCGTCGAATTTACGAAAACATCAGCCACACCCAAAATCCGCCAAGGAGGTTTGGCGTGGCTGGTTATGTTTACATTTTGACAAATCATAAGCGGGGAACGCTTTATATCGGCGTGACGTCTGATCTTGAGGGCCGCATTTACGCACACCGCGAGGGACATACGCCCGGTTTTGCATGGAAATATGGTTGCACACGGCTTGTCTGGTATGAGGAGCATATGCGGATTGGGGATGCGATTCAGCGGGAGAAATCTTTGAAGCGCTGGTATCGCCAATGGAAGATCGAGCTGATCGAAAGCATCAATCCCGATTGGGACGATCTGTATGTGACGCTTGGGTAAATTCCATCTCTGAGAAAGAACCACATACCTCCCCCTTTGCCACGCCCGCTTTTGCGTCTGGCTATTGAAAGGTGGGAAAGACGGGCGGTCCTTAAGGGAACGCGGGGTCTTGGTAGAGGTAGTGTAGTGAGTGCGTTCCCCGGCGTTTTCTAATTTGAGGTAAGAAAACTCCCGGACCACCCGCCCCGATGACTGGTTTTATCCTTGTGAGATAAAACCTTTTCCCCTGCGGTTGGGTTCTCCCCGCAGATGAAATCACCGATCCTTTCCTGACTTCGAAAGTTTCCGGAGCATTCCCGCCGGAAAGGACACCATCAGAATAAGCGAGGTGAGATGGTGTTGGATAAGTTGGCGTGATTTTTTGAAAATAGGTGGTTGCAGTAACATCGCTGGCCCTTCGACAGGCTCAGGATGAGGGAGAGGAATGGGCTGCAAAGATAATCGCCAACGTTGCAGAATAGAGCTCCCTGCAATCCACCTAACCCCCGTCATCCTCGGGCTTGACCCGAGGACCCACGGCTAAGGAAGCCAGATAAAACCATCTATTCAGCACTTTTGAATTATGGGTCCTCGGGTCAAGCCCGAGGATGACGGGGGGAGAGTTGTAGGAAATCAAACTCTACAACGTTGGCGATTATCGTTGCATCCTCACTCTCCCTCATGGTGAGCTTGTCGAACCACGAACCACGGCGGCATTCACCCCCCCTCTGCCCCGGCAGTCCGACAGGACAGAGGGGGGTGAAGACCTCATCCCAATGCTGAAGTATTGGCGCAGCGGCTCTCCGCATAAACGGGGGAGCTTACATACCGATGTGGAAATGCTAAGAAACCGGTATGACAGTCAAACCGCGCATTACCATCCTTTATTGCACCCAATGCAGCTGGCTCCTCCGCTCCGCCTGGATGGCGCAGGAACTGCTCTCCACCTTTGGCGCCGATCTGGGTGAAGTGGCGCTGATCCCCGGCACCGGCGGGGTTTTTGAAATCCGCGTCGAAGGTGATCTCATTTGGGAGCGCAAGCGCGATGGCGGGTTTCCCGAGGCAAAGGTGCTCAAGCAGAAGGTGCGCGATATCGTTTGGCCCGAGCGCGATCTTGGCCATTCCGATGGACATAAGGCCGTTGAGGCAAGCACCACTCTCCCTCATGGTGAGTCCGTCGAACCACGCGCAGGTGCTGCCACCGGCTTTTCCAAACAGGCCGAGAAATGAGCAAGCCCGAGGTTACGCCATCACGGCTGGATGATGCGGCACGGGCCGGCTGGCTTTATTATGTTGCGGGCAACACGCAGGACGAAATCGCGGCAAAACTTGGCATTTCGCGCCAGTCGGCGCAGCGCATGGTGTCGCTGGCCATGTCGGAGGGGCTGGTGAAGGTGACGCTGGATCATCCCATCGCCCATTGTCTTGACCTCGCGGAGAAGTTGAAAAAGCACTTTGATCTGAAAATGGTCGAGGTGGTGCCGACTGATCCGGGATCGTCCTCGACCACGCTGGGTGTGGCCGATGCGGCGGCAGCTGAGATGACCCGCTGGCTGAAATCCGAAGCGCCGATCATTCTGGGCATTGGCACGGGCCGCACGCTGAAAGCGGCGATTGAACTGCTGTCGCCCATCGACTGTCCGCAACACAAGGTTGTGTCGCTCACCGGCAATATTTCGCCCGATGGTTCGGCGGCGTTTTATAACGTCATTTTCAACATTGCCGACAAGATCAAGGCGCGCTCATTCCCGATGCCGCTGCCGGTTATCGCCTCCTCGCCGCAGGAGCGCGAGCTATTGCATGCGCAGGCGATGATCCGTCCGGTGCTCGAATTGTCGGCGCAGGCCGATGTGGCTTTTCTCGGCATTGGCGACCTTGAAGATGATGCGCCGCTCTATGTTGACGGCTTCATTTCCCGCGCTGAATTGCTGGCTTTGCGGCAGGCGGGCGCCGTGTGCGAGATCGTCGGACGGGCGTTTGATCGCGATGGAGTGGCCATTCAGGGCCTCACGAATGACCGCGTGGCCAGCGCGCACATCCCCTCGCGGGAGACGGCAACGGTGATTGCCATCGCCAAGGGTGCGAAGAAGCTTCCGGGTATTGTTGCTGCGATAAAAGGCAACCTTATCAATGGCTTGATCACGGATGAGCGAACCGCGGAAGCGCTTCTCAACTAACATAGACTAAAGTTGTACGACTATATGAGGGCTTGATGTTGCGACGCAGCAACGATTATCACTTGACTTGTTTTGTGTTTGTGTGAGTATTTGCTCATAAGACAAGCATTTGCTCATAACATTCACGGGAGGAATGAGATGTTAACGAGAACGCTTCTGCTCGGCGCTGTGTCGGCTTTGGCTGTGGCGAGTTTTGCCGCAAGCGCGTCATCGGCTGAAACGCTGACCATTGCCACGGTCAATAATGGCGACATGGTTCGCATGCAAAAATTGACCGATGATTTCACCAAGAAAAATCCTGACATCAAGCTGGAATGGGTAACGCTCGAAGAAAACGTGCTGCGCCAGCGTGTCACCACTGATATCGCCACCAAGGGCGGCCAGTACGACATCATGACCATCGGCACCTATGAAGTGCCGATCTGGGCCAAGCAGGGCTGGCTGTTGCCGCTCGATGGTCTTGCCAAGGATTACAACAAGGACGACCTGTTGCCTGCGATCCGCGATGCGGTTTCGGTTGATGGCAAGCTCTATGCCTCGCCATTCTACGGCGAAAGCGCCATGGTCATGTACCGCAAGGATCTGGCTGAAAAGGCCGGTGTGACCATTCCGGAAAAGCCGACCTGGGACCAGATTGCCGATGCGGCAAAGAAGATGACCGACAAGTCCACCGAGACTTACGGCATCTGCCTGCGCGGCAAGGCTGGCTGGGGCGAGAACATGGCGCTTCTGACTGCAACCGCCAACTCGTTCGGTGCGCGCTGGTTTGATGAAAAGTGGCATCCACAGTTCGACCAGCCGGAATGGAAGCATGCGCTGAAATTCTATGTGGACCTGATGAAGGAAGCCGGACCTCCCGGCGCATCCTCCAACGGCTTCAATGAAAACCTTGCGCTGTTTCAAACAGGCAAGTGCGGCATCTGGATCGATGCGACGGTGGCTGCTTCCTTCGTAACCAACCCGAAGGAATCCAAGGTTGCCGACAAGGTGGGCTATGCGCTCTTCCCGACTGGCGGTGTTGAAAACCACGGCAACTGGCTGTGGGCATGGAACCTCGGCGTTCCGGCGGGCACCAAGAAGGCGGAAGCTGCGCAGAAGTTTATCTCCTGGGCGACCGATAAAGCCTATACGGAACTCGTCGCCAGCAAGGAAGGCTGGGCGAACGTTCCTCCGGGCACGCGCTCCTCGCTCTATGCCAACCCGGAATATCAGAAGGCCGCGCCTTTCGCCAAGATCACGCTCGATGCGATGACCGCCGCGAACACCAGCAAGCCAACCATCAAGCCGGTGCCCTATACGGGTGGCCAGTTTGTTGCCATCCCTGAATTCCAGGGGCTGGGCACCGCCGTGGGTCAGCAGTTCTCCGCTGCGCTTGCCGGTTCCATGACTGTGGATCAGGCTTTGCAGGGCGCTCAGGCTCTCACAACACGTGAGATGACAAAGGGCGGCTATATCAAGTAGAATCCTCCTGGCTCCGGACGGCTCCTGACGCGAATGTCAGAAGCCGCCCGGGCCTCCTTTGGGGTATTTGGATTCTCGGTTTTCACAAACTGTATCGGAACCTGACCATGGCTACGCTTCAGACACGTGCAACAGCCCGTATCATGATGTCGCCCGCTGTCATCCTGCTCTTTCTGTGGATGATCGTGCCGCTTGTCATGACCCTCTATTTCTCGTTCCTGCGCTACAATCTGTTGATGCCGGGAACCGAGGAATTTATCGGCTTTCTCAACTATCAGTACTTTCTGACTGATCCCGCGTTCTTCACCGCGCTTGGCAATACACTGGTTCTGGTGGGCGGTACCCTGCTTATCACAGTCATTGGCGGCATTCTCTTGGCGCTGGTGCTGGATCAGCCGTTCTTCGGACAGGGTATCGTCCGCCTGCTCGTCATTGCGCCGTTCTTCGTCATGCCGACGGTGTCGGCGCTGGTGTGGAAGAACATGCTGATGCATCCGGTCAACGGGCTCTTTGCATGGATTGCCCGGCTGTTCGGCTTCCAGCCAATCGACTGGTTCGCCCAGCTGCCGATGTTCTCGATCATTCTCATTGTCGCCTGGCAATGGCTGCCCTTCGCCACGCTCATTCTGTTGACCGCCCTGCAATCGCTTGATGGCGAGCAAAAGGAAGCGGCTGAAATGGATGGTGCCGGGGCGATCTCACGCTTCATCTATCTGGTGCTGCCGCATCTGTCGCGGGCGATCACGGTTGTCATTCTGATCCAGACAATCTTCCTGCTCAGTGTCTTCGCCGAAATTCTGGTCACGACCAATGGCGGACCGGGCATCCAGACGACCAACATTCCGTATCTCATCTATATGCAGGCACTTTTGCAGTTCGATGTGGGTGGCGCTTCCGCTGGCGGTATCGTCGCGGTGGTCCTTGCCAACATCGTCGCCTTCTTCCTCATTCGCCTTATCGGCAAGAACCTGGAGAGGTAGAATCATGGCCCGCTCAACGACAACACGCAGCAAGGTCATCTTTACGGTTATAGGCTGGACGATCGGCTTTCTGATCTTCTTCCCGATCCTGTGGACGTTCCTGACCAGCTTCAAGACGGAAGGCACGGCCATCGCAACGCCGCCGCAATTCCTGTTCTTCGACTGGACGCTGGAAAATTACCACGAGGTGCAGAGCCGCTCCAACTACTTCAAGCATTTCAGCAATTCCGTGGTGATCTCGGTCGGATCGACGCTGATTGGTTTGGCGCTCGCCATTCCGGCGGCCTGGGCGATGGCGTTCTCGCCGACAAAGCGCACCAAGGACATTTTGATGTGGATGCTGTCCACCAAGATGATGCCTTCGGTCGGTGTGCTGGTGCCGCTCTATCTCATCTTCCGCGATTGGGGATTGCTCGATACGCGCATCGGCCTCGTTGGGGTGCTGACCCTGATCAATCTGCCGATCATCGTCTGGATGCTCTACACCTACTTCAAGGAAATTCCCGGCGAAATTCTCGAAGCGGCGCGCATGGATGGCGCATCGCTGATGAAGGAAATCGTCTATGTGCTCACGCCGATGGCTGTGCCCGGTATCGCCTCCACCATGCTGCTCAACATCATTCTGGCATGGAACGAAGCGTTCTGGACGCTGAACCTGACGACTTCCAATGCAGCGCCGCTCACGCAGTTTATCGCGTCCTACTCAAGCCCCGAAGGTTTGTTCTGGGCCAAGCTATCCGCCGCATCCACCATGGCGATTGCCCCCATCCTGATCATGGGCTGGTTCTCGCAAAAGCAACTGGTACGCGGTCTGACGTTTGGCGCTGTGAAATAGATTTCGGCCTTTGGCGTAGCCAAAAGAGATTGGAAAAATATTATGGGAAGCATTACACTCGAAAAAGTATCGAAGTCATTTGGAACCACTTCGGTCATTCCTGAAATCGATCTTGAAATCAATGATGGTGAGTTTGTTGTGTTTGTCGGTCCGTCCGGCTGCGGCAAGTCCACGCTCCTGCGCATGATTGCCGGTCTTGAGGACCTGAGCGGCGGGCGCATCATCATCGACGGCAAAGACATGTCGAGCGAGGCTCCGGCCAAGCGCGGCCTGTCCATGGTGTTCCAGTCCTATGCGCTCTATCCGCATATGACCGTCTACGGCAACATTGCCTTCCCGTTGAAAATGGACGGGCAGGAAAAGTCCGCCATCGACAAGAAGGTCAAGGATGCGGCGCATATCCTCAACCTCACCAATTATCTGGACCGCCGTCCGGGACAATTGTCGGGCGGTCAGCGCCAGCGTGTTGCCATCGGCCGGGCGATTGTCCGTCAGCCAAAAGCGTTTCTGTTTGACGAGCCGCTGTCCAATCTTGATGCGGCGCTGCGCGGCAATATGCGGCTGGAGATCAGCGATCTGCATCATCAGTTGAAGACGACAATGATTTACGTGACCCACGATCAGGTGGAAGCCATGACCATGGCTGACAAGATCGTCGTGCTGAATGCCGGACGCATTGAACAGGTGGGCTCGCCGATGGAGCTTTATCGCAGCCCGAAGAATGTGTTTGTTGCGGGCTTTATCGGTTCACCGCGCATGAACCTCATTGAAGGCGCCGAAGCGGCCAAGCACAATGTGACGACGCTTGGCGTTCGCCCCGAACATATCCGCATTTCGACGACGGAAGGCGCGTGGAAAGGCAAGGTGGGTGTCACCGAGCATCTCGGTTCCGACACCTTCATTCATACCCAGGTCGACGGCATCGGTCAGGTGACCGTGCGTACCGATGGTGATTTTGACACAAAACATGGCCAGCCGATTTTCCTCACGCCGGATGCGGCGCGGCTTCATCGATTTGGCGCGGACGGACAGGTGATTTGAAATGAGCAGACTGGCAGGCAAGACGGCGTTCATCACGGGATCGGCGCGGGGCATCGGCCGTGCCTTCGCGGAAGCCTATCTTAAGGAAGGCGCCGCCCATGTGGTGATTGCCGATATCGATTTGAAGCGGGCACAGGAAACCGCATCGGAACTTGGTAACGGTGCCTATGCGGTGCGACTTGATGTAACGGATCAGGCGTCCATTGATGCCGCCGTCAAGGAAACCGTCGACAAGTTTGGCGGGATCGACATCCTGGTCAACAATGCAGCACTGTTCGATATGTCGCCAACGGTCGAGATCACTCGTGCGAGCTATGACAAGCTTTTTGCCGTGAACTTCTCCGGCACGCTCTTCACGCTTCAGGCTGTGGCGAAAGCGATGATTGCACGCGGCAAAGGCGGCAAGATCATCAATATGGCAAGTCAGGCTGGCCGTCGCGGTGAAGCACTGGTTGCAATCTATTGCGCAACAAAGGCTGCCGTTATCAGCCTCACCCAGTCGACCGGGCAGGACCTCATCAAGCACAAGATCAATGTCAACGCGATTGCACCCGGTGTTGTCGATGGCGAGCATTGGGCTGGCGTCGATGCGCTCTTTGCCAAATATGAAAACCGGCCACTTGGCGAGAAGAAGCGTCTGGTTGGCGAGGCGGTTCCCTATGGCCGCATGGGCACAGCGGAAGATTTGACCGGCATGGCGATTTTCCTTGCCAGCAGTGACAGCGATTACGTGGTTGCCCAGACATACAATGTCGATGGCGGCAACTGGATGAACTAGGCGGAATTGCGCCCTGAAAGCGGGCGCAGTCGCATCTTCATTTGAGAAAAAGGGGTTAGGCCCGATGACTGTTAAACTCTCCGGAAGCGCGCTATCGCAGCTTCCCGCCAATGTCGCCGTACCCGGCTACAACAAGGCCGATTTGACCGCCGGTATCGTGCATTTCGGCATTGGCAATTTCCATCGCGCCCATCAGGCCGTCTATCTCGACGATCTTTTCAATGCGGGCAGCGATCATGATTGGGCCATCGTCGGTGCCGGGGTTCTGGCTTCCGATGAGACAATGCGCCAGAAGCTGAAAGAACAGGACTGGCTGACCACTGTGGTCGAACAGGACAGCGGTCACCGCACGGCGCATGTCACCGGATCGATGATCGATTATCTGAAGCCGGGTGAAACAGAAAACACTATTGCGCGCCTTGCCGATCCGAAAATTCGCATCGTGTCACTGACCATCACCGAAGGCGGCTATTTCATCGATCCGGCATCCGGCGTGTTCAACCCGCAGCATCCGGCAATTGTTGCCGATGCCGCCAATATCAGTGATCCCAAGACGGTTTTCGGCCTCATACTGGCTGGCCTGATCCGTCGCCGCACTGAGGGCACAGCACCGTTTACCGTCATGTCCTGCGACAACATTCCGGGTAATGGCCATGTGACCAGCGATGCCATCAGCGGCCTTGCGGCGCTTGTCGATACGGACCTTGCCAAATGGGTGAAGGACAATGTCGCTTTCCCCAACAGCATGGTTGACCGCATCACACCGGCGACATCAGACCGCGAGCGCGGAATGCTTGCGGACGATTTCGGTGTCGAGGACAATTGGCCGGTTTTCTGCGAGCCTTTCAAGCAATGGGTGCTTGAGGACCATTTCCCCGCGGGCCGTCCGGCACTGGAAAAGGTCGGCGTTACCTTTGTGCAGGACGTTGCGCCCTATGAGCTGATGAAAATCCGCATCCTCAACGGTGGCCATGCAACCATCGCCTATCCGGCTGCGCTGATGGATATCCATTTCGTCCACGAGGCGATGGAAGAGCCGTTGATCCGTGGTTTTCTCGGCAAACTGGAACGCGAAGAAATCATACCGGTGCTGCCGCCGGTGCCCGGCATTACCTTCGAGGAATATTACGATCTGATCGACCGGCGTTTTTCCAATCCAAAGATCGGCGATACGATCCAGCGTCTGTGTCAGGACGGTTCCAACCGCCAGCCAAAATTCATTCTGCCGACAACGGCGGACCGGCTAAAGGCGGGGCAGAGCATTACCGGTCTTTCGCTGGTGTCCGCGCTCTGGTGCCGGTTCTGCGAGGGAGCAACCGATAGTGGAAAGCCGACGAATTACCTTGATGCCAATGCGGAACGATTGAAGACGGTAGCAGTGAAAGCGAAGAGCGATCCCAAGGCATTTCTGGCAATGTCAGATATTTTTGGCGACGTCGGAACATCCCCCGTTTTCGTGGAATCCTTTTCCCGTATTCTCAAAACCCTTTGGGAAAAGGGCACGCGCGAGACGCTGACGCTCTATCTCGCTGATAAGCTTTGATGCCATGACAAAGCTCGTCATCTTCGATTGTGATGGAGTGCTGGTCGACAGCGAGCCGATCTCCATTGCCGTATTGCTCGACATGATCGCGAAAAGCGGCACGTCATTGTCCGAAGATGAAGCATACGAGATGTTTCTCGGGCGCAGCATGACGACGATCAGCAAGATTCTGCATGAGGATTATGGTTTTGCCGCCAGTGATGCGGATCTGGAGGATATGCGCGCCAATCTCTATGCGCGGTTCCGCGAGGACCTGAAGCCGATCCCCGGTATTGCCGAGACCTTGACCCGGCTTGACCTGCCGCGCTGCGTCGCCTCATCGAGCCAGCCGGAGCGCATTCGGCTCTCGCTCAAATTGACCGGGCTTCTTGATCTGCTCGAACCGAATATTTTCAGCGCGACAATGGTGAAGCACGGCAAGCCGGCCCCCGATCTGTTCCTGCACGCGGCCAAATCCATGAATACACAGCCTGAGGAATGCGTGGTCATTGAAGACAGTCCTGCGGGCATTGAAGCGGCCAAACGTGCCGGGATGAAAGTCTTTGCCTTCACGGGCGGAACCCATGCACGCGGTGGTAGGCTGGAAGCTGCGCTTGCGTCTCTCGGGCCAGACCTTATATTCGGCGATATGCTGGAATTGCCAGGTTTGCTATCGATATTGCAAGCCCGAACAAACGTTCAATAGAGCGTTCCGGTTCACGACAAGCCGGAAGGTTCGAATGCCAGATTTCGTATGTGCTGTGGATGTGGGAACAGGAAGCGCCCGGGCGGGTATTCTTGACACAAAAGGCAATCTGCTGGGGCGGGTTGAGCACCCCATTTTGATGAATCGTCCACTGCCTGACCATGCCGAGCACAATTCGGAAGATATATGGAAGTCCGTCTGTATAGCCGTGCAGGGCGCGATAGCGGCGGCAAAGGTCAATCCATCGGATGTTACGGGTATCAGCTTTGACGCCACCTGTTCGCTGGTAGTGCGCGACACGGACGGCAAGCCGCTGACCGTCTCGACCGATGGCGATAATCGCTGGGACACGATCGTCTGGCTGGATCACCGTGCTCTTGACGAATCGGATGAATGCACGGCGACGGGCCACGACGTGCTCAAATATCTCGGCGGCGTCATGTCGCCGGAAATGCAGACGCCGAAATTGATGTGGCTGAAGCGGCATCTGCCTGAAACATGGAACAAGTCAGGCTATTTCTTCGACCTTGCCGACTTCCTCAGCTGGAAAGCATCGGGATCACTGGCGCGCTCGCAATGTACGATTACCTGCAAATGGACTTATCTTGCGCATGAAGAGCCGGGTTGGCAGACCGACTATCTCAAAGCGGTTGGTCTTGATGATATGGTCGAGCGCGGTAATCTGCCTGTGCGGGCAAGTCCTGTCGGCACCGACGTCGGCACGTTGACACCGGAAGCGGCAAAGGCTCTGGGGTTGACCACGCGCTGCCACGTCGGCGCAGGTCTGATCGACGCTTATGCCGGAGCGCTTGGTGTCCTCGGTGGCTTTGCCGGGGACCTCTCGGAGATTGACCGGCATCTGGCTTTGATCGCGGGAACCTCAAGCTGTCTGATGGCCCTGTCGCAGGAGCCGATTTCCTTCAATGGTGTCTGGGGGCCTTATTATGGTGCCGCGCTGCCGGATTGCTGGCTGAGTGAAGGCGGGCAGTCCGTTTCTGGGGCGCTGCTCGATCATATTATTCGCTGGCATGGTGCCGCAGGAGAGCCCAATGCCGCCCTGCACAAGAAAATCACCGATCGTGTTATGGAGCTGCGGGAAAAGGAGGGGCTTGATCTCGCTGGCCGCCTGCACGTCCTGCCGGATTTTCACGGCAACCGGTCGCCCTTGGCGGACCCGCATGCGGTGGGCGTGATCAGCGGTCTGACACTTGATGCCTCGTTTGACAGTCTGTGCCGTCTCTATTGGCGCACTTCCGTCGGCATTGCGCTTGGCGTGCGCCATGTTCTCGACGCGCTGAACGAGCGCGGCTATGCCATTGATACGATGCATGTCACCGGCGGGCACACCAAGAACCCACTGCTGATGGAGCTTTACGCCGACGCTACCGGCTGCACTGTCATTACATCGGCTGCTGAAGACGCAGTGCTGCTTGGAACAGCGATGGTCGCCGCAACGGCTGCGGGGCTTTATCCTGATCTACCCGCCGCTTGCATGGCCATGAAACAGGGCGGGCGTCCCCGCCAGCCAGAACCGAAGGCTCGGACACGCTTTGACCGGGATTACCGTATTTTTCTGGAAATGCACGCCCAGCGCAAAGTGCTGGACAGGTTGCAGTAAGGATTAAGATAGCACCATCTTACCCTCCCCACGTGGGGGAGGGTGGGTGCCAAGCCCACTTTCAGTTCGTTAGAAACTCACCTTAATGCGCTTCGTCCCAATTATTCGCGGCGCGGGCATCAACCCGTAGCGGTACAGACAGGGAAATCGCCGGCATGGCGGCGTTTTCCATGATCTCGCGGACAACGGGAATGGTCGCTTCGACTTCCGCTTCCGCGGTTTCGAAAATCAATTCGTCATGCACCTGCAACAGCATACGTGCCGAAAGTTTTGCATCATTCAATGCCGGCTCCATCCGCACCATGGCGCGGCGGATAATATCAGCCGCTGAACCCTGAATCGGCGCATTGATTGATGCGCGTTCATTGAAAGCGCGAACCTGCGGGTTGGATGAGCGAATCTCAGGATAATGCGCGCGGCGTCCAAAAATCGTCTCGACATAGCCGTTCTGGCGGGCATAGGCCTTGGTTGCCTCCATATAGTCCTTGATGCCGGGAAACCGCTCGAAATAGGTGCGGATATATTGACCGGCTTCTTCGCGCGGAATGGAAAGCTGATTGGCAAGGCCAAAGGCGGAAATACCATAGATGATGCCGAAGTTGATCGCTTTCGCACGTCGCCGCACTTCCGATGGCATGTCCTTGACGGGAACGCCGAACATTTCCGAAGCGGTCATCGCATGAATGTCGATCCCGTCGGCAAAGGCCTGGGTAAGCTGGGGTATCTCGGCGACATGCGCCAGAACCCGCAATTCGATCTGGCTGTAGTCGGCCGATATCAGCTTGTTGCCCGGCGCAGCAATAAACGCCGTGCGAATCTTGCGGCCCTCGCTGGTGCGCACAGGAATGTTTTGCAGGTTCGGTTCCGATGAGGAAAGCCGTCCGGTAGAAGTCGCCGCCATGGCGTAGGATGTATGCACACGCTTGGTATCCGGGTGGATATAGCCGGGCAGGGCATCGGTGTAGGTGGATTTGAGTTTGGTCAGCTGACGCCAGTCGACAATCTTGCGCGGCAGTTCGTGCCCTTCCGCAGCAAGGTCCTCCAGCACCTGTGCCGAAGTGGACCATTGTCCTGTTTTGGTTTTCGATCCACCGGGAAGGCTCATCTTGCCAAAGAGAATATCGCCAAGCTGTTTGGGTGAGCCGATATTGAGCTTTTCCCCGGCAAGCTGGTAAATCTCGTGTTCGATGGCGGCCGCTGCCTGGGCAAGATCGCCCGACAGTCGCGACAGGATTTGCCGGTCGACGGATATGCCACGCTCTTCCATCCGCGCCAATACGGCAACGAGAGGACGCTCCAACCGCTCATAGACCGAGACAAGGCCGTCTTCGACCAGTCGCGGTTTGAGCAGGCGCCACAAGCGCAGCGTTACATCGGCATCCTCAGCCGCATAGGCGGTGGCGCGATCAATATTGACCATGTCAAACGTAACCGATGACTTACCGCTACCCGCCACATCCTTGTAGGCAATGGGCGTGTGACCCAGCCAGCGCTCGGACAGGGCATCCATGCCATGAGTGCCTTCACCGGCATCAAGCACGTAGGAAATCAGCATCGTATCATCGAAGGGATGTGCGTCGATGCCGTAACGGTGCATGACCAGCCAGTCATACTTCATATTATGCGCGATCTTGAGCACCGAGCGGTTCTCAAGCAGCGGTTTCAACACCCGCAAGGCATCATCAAGCGGGATCTGTCCTTCGACAGTGCCGCCACCCAGAAGATCACCGGTTCCCGATTTGTGATTGAGTGGAATATAGGAGGCATGTCCGGGCCGGATAGCGAGGGAGACGCCGACAAGCTCGGTCTGCATAGGATCAAGCGATGTCGTCTCCGTATCAAAAGCAACGATTCCCGCTTCCATCGCCTCATTGACCCAAGCCTGCAACGTCGCAAGATCGCGAATGCAGGTATAACCTGATGTGTCGATCTTGGAGGCCAGGGCCTCGTCCGTGCGCGCCTTGACCAGATCAGCGGGCAGCATTGCGCCCGTGTCCGATTTATCCTGTGGCTTGTCGTCAGATGCAGCCGATGTCGTCGCACCGGTGGAAATTTCAACATCCGGGCCATGCGCCTCGGCAACCGTATCAATCCCTACCTGCRATGCCTCAATGAGGGACGCGTCAACGCCGGTGGCTTCGGCGGCGCGGCGGGTGAGGGAGGTGAACTCCATGGCTTTGAGGAACGCGACGAGCTTTGGCCCGTCCTGCGGTTCCAGCACAAAATCTTCAAGCCCGACATCAACAGGTGTATCGGTTTTCAACGTCACAAGCTGGCGCGAGATGCGGGCGATTTCGGTAAACTCAATGATGTTTTCACGGCGCTTCTGCTGCTTGATTTCGCCTGCGCGGGCAAGCAGCGTATCGAGATCGCCAAACTCTTCCAGCAGCTGCGCGGCTGTCTTTGGACCAATGCCGGGAATACCCGGCACATTATCGGTCGAATCACCTGTCAGTGCCTGCAGGTCGATCATCTTTTCCGGTGGCACGCCCCATTTCTCGATAACGTCAGGGATACCGATCTGCTTGTCCTTCATGCTGTCATACATGGACACCATGGGTGTGACGAGCTGCATCAGATCCTTGTCTGATGAGATGATGGTGACTTCCGCACCAACGGCTTCGGCCATCCGCGCATAGGTGGCGATCAGGTCATCCGCCTCGTAGCCTTCTTTTTCAATGCAGGGCAGGTTGAAAGCCTTGGTTGCCTGACGAATCAGGCCGAACTGCGGAATAAGGTCTTCCGGCGGTGCCGAGCGATTGGCCTTATACTCGGGGTAAATCTCTTTGCGGAACGTGTTCGACGAATAGTCGAAAATGACGGCAAAATGCGTCGGCGTTACGCCCACGGATGTATCCCTGGCTTCCCGCAGCAGCTTCCACAGCATGTTGCAGAAACCGGACACGGCACCGACAGGCAGGCCATCCGATTTGCGGGTGAGGGGCGGCAGCGCATGATAGGCCCGGAAGATATAGCCGGAGCCGTCGACGAGAAAGAGATGATCACCTTTTTTCATGGTGCCTACGATTAAATGAACATCCCGAAAAAGGAAATGATCTGTCTTTCCCATGCACTGAAAGATGCGCTGATAACCGACTCATCCTGACAAAATTCAGGAGCTGGGGGTTCTCACCCTGCTGGCTTGGTCTTTTGCGGGTGAATGGTTTCACCGCGCGCCAGCATCGCCACGAACTTTTCGATGCGCTGCGCTCTTGTCTCCGGTTTCTTCGCATCATTGACGCGGTAAATGATGGCATACCGATTCACGCTGGTCAGCAGTTGGAACATCTTTGTTGCCTCGGCATTTGCGTCAAGGGCGGCCTGCAAATCGTCGGGCACGGTTGCCCTGCTTTGTGGCAGATAGGCCTTGTCCCAACGCCCATCGGATTTTGCCCGCTCGATTTCCAAAAGACCGGCAGGTTTAATGCGGTTCTGGTCGATGAGTTCATTGGCGCGCTTCCGATTAATGTCGGACCAAGGGCTCGTGCTCTTGCGCCGCGTGAAGCGGACGAGCCAATAGTGCTCGTCAAACTTGTCGGCTTGGCCATCGATCCAGCCATGGCAAAGCGCACCATCAATTGCCTCCTGTCTGGACAGGGTTTTTATCTCGGCTGACTTCTTGCCGAATTTGAGCCAAGCGCCTTGAGAGATTTCATGATTGATCACCAGCCATGCTTCCCAATCTGCGCCTGTCGGGAAGAAAAGCACTGGCAAGTCCGTCGCGGCTTTCGGCATGAGATTCGCCCCTCGTTTGAGGGAACGTTATGCCGGAAATCCCGTGTCATGAACATATCACTCTCTCATCACGCGTTTGTTACAAAGATGTAATGTTCCGTGCCCTTGAAATGCCACGGTTTGAGACCCAAATCCAACTTGTCGACGTTAGATCGATGTCCGGGATTTAAGGCTCGTCCCCCGCCTTCCCCGGTCTTGCGGCAACCTCATCCCCCCTCTCCGGGTTGTCGCATCTGAGTGTAGTGATCTGGTCGCCTGTGGTCCCCCCGCCACGGCGGCCATTTCTTTTCCGGGTCCATTTTTTTCTGCCGTTTTCCCGAAAATGGGCTAAGAAGAATTCCCTTCACAAGTCCCGGTCCAACAAATTCAGGAAATACCATGTCAGCGCTTGAACCTGTCTTGAACGCCCTTGATACCAATCTCGATAAAAGTCTGGAACGGCTATTCGAACTGTTGAAGATCAAGTCCATCTCGACCGATCCAGCATTCAAGGCCGAATGCCGCAAGGCTGCCGAATGGCTGGTTGCCGATTTGAAGACCATTGGTTTTGACGCCAGCGTGCGCGACACGCCGGGGCATCCCATGGTCGTGGCTCACCACGAAGGACCAAGCGCCGATGCGCCGCATGTTCTCTTCTATGGTCACTATGATGTGCAGCCTGTTGACCCGCTTGAGTTGTGGGAAAACGATCCCTTTGCACCTGAGATCAAAGATATGGGCAATGGCCGCAAGATTCTGACAGGCCGCGGCACAGCCGATGATAAGGGGCAGTTGATGACCTTTGTCGAAGCTTGCCGCGCTTATAAGGAAGTACACGGTAAGCTGCCGGTAAAGATCTCCATTCTGTTCGAAGGAGAGGAAGAGTCTGGCTCACCGTCGCTAAAACCTTTCCTGAATGCTCATAAGGACGAACTCAAGGCCGATTTTGCGCTCGTTTGCGATACGGGTATGTGGGATATGCAAACCCCGGCAATTTCCGTTGGTCTGCGTGGTCTGGTCGGTGAAGAAATTGTTGTGAAGGCTGCGGATCGCGATTTGCATTCCGGCTCGTTTGGTGGCGCCGCTGCCAACCCGATCCATATTCTCACGAAGATTCTGGCTGATCTGCATGATGAGACAGGGGCCGTAACCATTCCGGGTTTCTACGATGGGGTTGAAGAGACGCCAACGCAGATATTGCAGACATGGAAGGGGCTTGATTGCACGCCTGAAAACTTCCTTGGACCTATCGGCCTTTCCATTCCATCAGGCGAGAAGGGCCGTTCTATTCTGGAACTGGTTTGGGCACGCCCAACTGCCGAGATCAACGGCGTTATCGGTGGCTATACCGGACAGGGATTTAAGACAGTGATTGCGGCTCAAGCCTCCGCAAAAGTGTCATTCCGCCTTGTTCACAAGCAGAACCCGGCAAAAATCCGCGAGGCTTTCCGTGCCTTCGTACAGGCGCGTATTCCTGCTGACTGCTCCGTGGAATTCCATGAACATGGTGGATCGCCAGCAATTCAGCTTTCCTATGACTCGCCGCTTCTGGCCAAGGCGAAGACCGCGCTGAGTGATGAATGGCCCAAGCCCGCTGTTCTCATTGCCATGGGTGGTTCCATTCCGATTGTTGGCGATTTCCAGCATATGCTCGGCATGGAATCGCTGCTCGTTGGCTTCGGCCTTGAGGACGACCGCATCCATTCCCCCAATGAAAAATATGAGCTGAATTCCTTCCACAAGGGGCAGCGCTCGTGGGCACGCATTCTTGACGTGCTGGCGAAATAAAACCGGAGAGATTTTGATGACCATCCGCTTTCACCGCAATGATCTGCCCGACCTTGCCAATTATCAGGTCAATGCCGTCGCCATTGACACGGAAACGTTGGGGCTCAACCCGCATCGTGACCGGCTGTGCGTTGTGCAGATTTCGCCCGGCGATGGCTCGGCGGACGTCATCCAGATCGACAAGGGACAGACATCAGCCCCCAATCTGGTGAAACTTCTTGGTGATGACGCCATCACCAAGATTTTCCATTTTGGCCGTTTCGACCTTGCCGTGCTTTATCACGCCTTCGGTGTCATGCCGAAGCCGGTTTTCTGCACCAAGATTGCCTCGCGCCTGACCCGCACCTATACGGACCGGCATGGCCTGAAAGAGATCTGCAGCGAATTGCTTGACGTGAACCTGTCCAAGCAGCAGCAATCATCAGACTGGGCGGCCCCTGAACTGTCACAGGCACAGCTCGAATATGCGGCGTCGGACGTGCTTTATCTGCATCGCTTGAGCGCAATTCTCATCGAGCGGCTGAAGCGTGATGGACGCGCGGAAGAAGCCGCTGCTTGCTTCCAGTTCCTGCCGACCCGCTCCAAGCTCGATCTGATGGGCTGGGACGAACAGGATATTTTCGCCCACAGCTGATACTCATTCGGCCGATGCGAGCGCGCCCCTGCCATGTGGTGTGGGCGCGCTGTCTATATGGGCCCATTGCGGGCGCTTGAACAGGAACTGGCCATAACCTGTCCACTGGACCAGTCCATAAAGGATAACCGGTCCCAGCACGCCGCTGATGACGGTGAGCAGAGAAATCGTGCCGATATCCGTAATGAAGCCTGATCGCAGCAGAACCGTTCTTGCTATCGCCATCGGCAGGAAGAAGGCGAGATAGACGACAATGGAATGAGCGCCTAGCCAACGCAGGGCGCGGGCCAACCATTGTGCTGCGGGTATCGAGCCAAGTCTGGCGATCAAAGCCGAAATTGAAACGATCGCCAATGCCCCGGCAAAACCTGCCAGCAGTGAGATGATGGGCACATTGCTCCACCCGCCAAGCCCGCCTGACGTATAGGCCTCTTCGGGTATCCAGTCAGCAAAGGGTGCCGACGCCGGATGAAACACCAGCCAGCCATTAACGAGTGCCCATACGCCAAGAATGAGAAGCGCTGTCCATGGCCGTTGTCTCAACCATTGCGCCAGATCAAAAATCACCGGCGCAAAGGCATAACCGGCAAAGAAAAAGACGTAGCGGCTGCAGAACTCGTCAAGCACAAGCCAACCCGTATGAACAGGGAATGTTTCGAGAGCGGCGGCAATAAGCAGAATGATCCAGACATTGACGGATTTGACGAGGCGCGTGACGACAAAGAATATCGGCAGGAGATAAATGAACCAGAGCGTGCCGAACGGTTGAACAAGGGCAAGCAGATAAGCATCGGCAGCACCGCCAACACCGCTTTCGGCGATGATACCCGGTGCCTTGAACAGAAACTGGATCGTCAGCCAGAGCAGATAAAAATAGATGAAATGCACGATCTTTCGATCGGCATAGCGCCGCCATGACCGGTCGATTACCAGCCCGAGAAACAGACCCGAGATCAGAAAGAAATCAGGCATGCGGAATGGTTGGGCAAAAGACACGACCGGGTGCATCCAGCCACGCGCTCCGGCGGCGCTCTCGACGCCGAGCACCGAGTGCATCATAACGACAAAGATAATGCAGATGCCTTTGGCAATATCGACCCAGTCGACACGCATTTTCTCGCCAGCGTTCATGATTAGCCCGTCCCCCCGATTTTACTCTCTTTGATACGCGATAATTCAAAACGGGAAGTAAAATTCAGGTGATGGTAGCAAAAATGCGCTGCGAATGGGCAATCCGGATGGCCAATTGGCTCGAAATATCATCTTGCCGGATCAAGGTACAAAAAAGCCGGGCAAGAGCCCGGCGAATTGTGAACGCAAATGCGTCCAGAGGGGAACACGCAACGAGCGAAAAAATGGGAGGAGAACCGCTCGTTACGCAACACTAAAATATAACTGCTGCGTTTAATTTTCAAGGGCACAAGAATAATAATCTTTTCGCGCGCCAAGAATCGACAGAATGCGCCAATGTATTAATTCGGATCGAAGAGCAATTTCAGCTGGCTGGCGTGCCCGTCGGCGCTGGCGTGGCCGCCGGATCAAGCTGTTCCTTGCAGGTTCCGTGCCCTCGCAGCTGACACCCGCCAAGACGGTATTGCGCTTCGGAGTCGGGCGATGGGTTCAGCCGTGCAATGGCGCCGCCACCGCAACCGTTCAGGATCATCAACGCACAGGCAAGAACGACAAACCGCATTATCTACTCCAGTATAGGGGGCGCTGCAGGCTATAGTGAGTGGTTCACGGGTTCGGGGTTCGACAAGCTCACCATGAGGGAGATGGGTGATGAAAGGGAGTCAAGTTCTGTAAACTTGGCGAAGTGCAATCTCTGCGATCAGCCTTTCATCACCCATCTCCCTCATGGTGAGCTTGTCGAACCACGCACCACGCACCACGCACTGCATTGACGCAGCTTCTCCTCATAGCCTAACCGTCTGTCGCAGACTTCTCAACCGTGAGCCGCACCTTTTCAGGCGCGGCCCGATTGAATTCCGTTTAATTCAGCTTGACCAGAACGACCCGGCGGTTCTTGGCGCGGCCCATCATTCCAGCACCTGATAGTTTCATCGGATTTGTCCCCGGTATGAATGAGGCCGTTCTATCCGCTTCTTATTTTACTTCAATTGATTGGCGATCGACCGGATATGTCAATCAAAGCATTGATTGGCAGTTCTGTCGATTTCCAATGATTTACGTCGAAGGCATAAAGTTAAACTGCCAAGTGGCAAAAACCGCTCAAAGTATTTTTTCAAATAGGCGAATGAAAAAAATCTTGTGAGATTCGATTTTCTGCAATCTAATTTTGTATACATGACGTCATAACGTGATGCGTAAAGTTAAAAGGAGGACGGCCAGCCTATGGAAGCGACAGCGGCAGACATTGACTACTGTTTCCGGTTGATACTTGGACGCCTGATGAACGAAGTGGAGAAAGACCACTACACATTTGTTGGTTTGCCGCTTGAAATTGTCGTGAGGAAATATCTGAACTCCCTTGAGTTTCAGGGCCGTCGCATGCTCGATCCCCCGGCGCAGACGGGTTTGGAGAAAGTGTTCATCAATAACACCTGGGTCTTTGCGGATCGCAACGACGGTGATGTCGGCGAACACATCGTCTCCGGCGCCTATGAGCCGAATGTCACCCGCATTTTCCAGGAGTGCGTGAAGCCGGGTATGCGCGTGGTCGATATTGGCGCCAATATCGGATATTTCTCAATGCTGTCTGCGTCCCTGGTGGGCCATACGGGGCGCGTTCTTTCTGTTGAGCCGAATGTGGAAAATGGCCGGTTGCTTGCCGCAAGCCGTGACGCCAATGCCTTCACCCAGATCGAAATTCTGCTGACAGCGGTGAGCGACAGAACGGATGTTCTCTCGTTGAGCGGGTCATCATCAAATGGAACAACGGCGACAGTTTTTTCCGGCCAGTCGCTTGAAATCAAGCGGCTCGTGCCATGTGTGCGTCTTGATGATGTCCTGCATGAATGGGACAGGGTGGATTTCGTCAAGATCGATATTGAAGGGGCGGAGTACAAGGCACTGAACGGTATGACCCGGACACTCCGGCGTTTCCGTCCGCTGATTATCAGTGAATTCAATCCCAGCTTGATCGGATGGATATCGAGTGTCAAACCGGAAGATTATCTGGGGTTTCTGTTTTCGCTTGGCTACAAGGTTTCGGTCATTACCCCGGAAGGAAACCTGCTTCACCGGGGAACTGACATTGCTGCAATCATGAATGATGTGAACACATTTGACGGTGATCACATCGATTTTCTGGCACAGCCTATCTGATCGCTGTTACGAAAAGTCAAACGCCGCCGGTAAGGGCGGGGCGGCGTTTCTATCAAAGCTCTAAGAAAGGCTTCAGGCATTCTTGGAATAATAGATGCCGAAGTTGAGAGCGAGAAGCACCACGAGAGTGGCCGCAAAGCCGCCAACAAATAACAATGCCCTTTTTGCTGCTGTTTTCTCGCGATTCTTTTTTGAGAATGTGGTCACGATAGCGGCTCCAGCCGATATGCCGAGGATAGCTGGCAGGGACATCATGTTCATGGAATTGCCTTTCTCTTTGTTACCGGATGGGCATAGCGTCCGTTTCTTTCGTTAACAAGCCCAGGCAGCGCTGGTGCTCTGAAAACAATAGAGAATTTGGGTTTTCTCGTCTCCCCAATCCCGTTGGCTCACGTCGTTACGTGTTCCTCGACAGATGCGGTTGTTTGGGGGATAAGAGCGCTATGGAATATGTCCAAGAAAGGGTCGCGGTGAGTGATGGTACGTATGTCACAGACATACGGCGAACAACATTCCGCCTGGGTATATTTTATTGGGCCAGTGAGTTTGTCATCAGCAATACGCTGTTCCAGATTCTGGGCCTGACGCAGATCAACTCGATCATTGCCAAGCTCATCTTGTCATTGTTCAGTTTGCTCATAACATTCTCAATCACATTCGTCTTATTCAGATTGAGAAATGCCAACTTGGCCGTAAAAATATTCGCGTGCTTTTCACTGGCCATAATGGGTGGCGCCATGCATTCGCTCTGCGATCACCTTGTCTATGTGGTGAGCGCCTGGCCCGAGGTGGCAAAATTCAACTTCACTGATTTTGGCTATACACTCGTTTACGATATGTCGCTGTTTTTCGGCTGGTCATGTCTGTTCATATCCATCCTCTATGCCTATGAGATGCGGGAAAACGAAAGGTTGCTGGCGGCCTCACGGGAGGAAGCCCTTTCGGCGCAAATGCGCGCGCTGCGCTATCAGGTCAATCCGCACTTTCTCTTCAATACGCTCAATTCCATAGCCGGGCTGATAGAAGAGGGCGCAACCAAGAGCGCTGGGCGTATGGTGTTGTCGCTTTCCTCATTCCTGCGCACCACCCTTGAAATTGACCCAATGAATGACGTTCGGCTGGGCGAGGAACTCGCCTTGCAGGCTGAGTACCTGAACATTGAAGGCGAACGCTTCTCTGATCGAATGAAGGTGCGCATCAATGTTGCAGCGGAGCTTGAAGACGCGCTTGTTCCAAATCTCATACTTCAACCATTGATCGAAAACGCCATCAAACATGGTGTGGGTACCACGCCGGGTATGGTCGAGATAACCATCAGCGCCACAAGCAGCGGGCAGGTTCTGTATCTCACGGTGGAAAATGACAGTGCCAAGTCCAGTACGGCCGGGTCGGCTAAAATCCAGGGCATGGGTATCGGTCTTGCCAACGTTGCCCATCGCTTGGAAACCCGGTTTCCCGGTGTTGGCTCGTGCAATGCGGGGCATGATGAGACGGGACGATTCCGCGCTTTGCTTTCCATGCCGCTGAGGCTCTAGCCCGGTTAAAGTATTTTCAGCGGCTGCCGAGGTCCTTGAGATATGCGCAAAACATATCGGCCATGGCCTCCGCATAGGCTTCGATTTCATCCGGTGTTCGTGGGCTTTCCGAAAACTGTTTTCCCACGCTGCTGAATGTCGTTGCGATCAGATCAACGGCCAAGGCGAGGACCTCTGGCGAAGCCCTGGGTAGTATCTCCCGCATGAAGATTGCGAAGGTACGGGCTCCCGAGGCGCGCGCTTCCCGGGATTCCGGTGCATCGCGATAGAGAGGGGCGGCATCGTGGAGTGCCATACGGATCGCCGCCTCGGCGCATTCGGAGCGAATGAAGGCGTGAACCAATATGCGAAGCCGTTCAAAAGGCGGCTGCGCAACGTTTTCGAGAATGTTGCGCATCAAATCGCTCGTCTGCCGCCATTCGTCGCCTTGAAGCCGGAAGAGGATTGCTGCCTTGTTCGGAAAATATTGATAGAGCGAGCCGACGCTGACACCGGCTTTCTCAGCCACCCTCGCGGTGGTGAAACGCTGGGCACCTTCCTTTTCCAAAACCTGAACAGCTGCATCCAAAATCGCGGCAACAAGGTCAGCCGAGCGTGCCTGTTTGGGCTGTTTTCTTGAGGAAATCTGGGCTCTTGGTCGATCCGTCATGGCGGCCTCCGGCAATGCGAATAGCGAATATGACGAATTAGTCGTATTTTCGATCCGGCGCAAGTAAGCGCTCAATTCAAACCGGAGACTGCCTATGACCACCCTGACATCAACCCCGCTTGCGCCGCTGCTGGATCGTTTGTTCGAAGAGGCCGACAGCCAGTCCGTGCAGGCGAGCCCTGCGGTGGCCGCGCTCTCTTCTGCGGAGCGGTCGCGCCTTATGCGCAGCAAGACCGACTACCTCGATTTTTATGGCCGCCTCAAGGATCTGCCGCTTGCCGTCTCGCGGGAGACCGGCGTCTTGCTCTATATGTTGGCAAGAAGCGGCAATGTACGCACGGTCGTGGAATTTGGAACTTCGTTCGGTATCTCAACCCTGCATCTGGCCGCGGCCTTGCGGGACAATGGCGGTGGCCACCTGATCACCAGTGAATTTGAACCATCAAAGGTGGCGCGGGCGCGCAAGAACCTGACCGATGGTGGTCTCATCGATCTGGTGGAAATCCGGGAGGGCGATGCCTTGCAGACGCTGAGCGCTGATCTTCCTGAAGCAGTCGACCTGCTTCTGCTCGACGGTGCCAAGGCACTTTATCCGGAAATCCTCAATCTGGTGGAGAGCCGTCTGCGGCCGGGAGCATTCATCGTCGCTGATAACGCCGATTATAGCCCCGACTATCTTGCTTATGTGCGCTCGCCTGCGAACGGGTATCTTTCCACGCCGTTTGGTGAGGATGTTGAGCTATCGATGCGGCTTGGCTGATACCAGCCTAATGACGGTCGCCTACTGGGGCGACCGTCATCAGCTTGTCAATTATTCCTTGGGAGCTGGCTTCTCACTATCGGCATGATGACGATGCTTGTGCCCGTCATGTTCGCGGCCTTTATGATGCTTCCAACCGTGCCGCAATTCACTCTTTTCGAGCTTTCCATCATCGTTGCGATCCAATAGCGCAAATCGCTTTGCTTTCTGTTTTTCAACTTCGGCGATTGTCACCACCCCGTCGCCATTGACATCAAGTCGGTTGGTAATGCGGCGCGCCCGCTGTTCCACCAACTGCTTCAACGCCATGGCATCGATTTCATCCTTGGAGAGCGTGCCGTCCCCATTGGTATCGGCCTGCTTCAGGCGATCCATGTTGGTGAATTCGGCAAGATCAACCACGCCATCATCATTGGCATCGATTTTTGCGCGTTTTGAATGGCCGGCATTCGCTGCTGCGTCCGTTGCTACCGGGGCAGGGTCCTTTGCAGGGGTCTCGGTCTGGGCGAATGCTCCACCGGCAGCAAATACCGTGAGGAAGGTGCCCGAAAGGACGAGAAGAGTAATGCGTTTCATGGTCGTCTCCTTTGTAGCGCGAGCGGATTGTTTCGCTCCGTGAAGACAACTTAACGTTGCGAAAATGAACGGGAGATGACTGGTGGCATTACGATTTCGTAATGAAAACAATTGGTTCGATATGCCCCGGCTGCGGAACGTACATACCGATATATCCTTAGGGCAAATACATGGTGTTACAAAAATCCTCCAAGCCGAAACATCCCGGATACATGTCTGCGTTCAAATCCTGATGTCGGATGAATGGGAAGTTCACCCGCCATTTTAATGTGCGAAAGGATGATGACATGAAAACAACGCGTATCATGGCTGCTGCAGTGCTGGCTTTCGGGATCGGCATGCCGCTGTCTCTGGCACACGCACAGCAACAGGCGGTCCAACGGACTGATGTTCTGCAGAATGACCTTGGTGTCGCCGGGCGCGAATTCAGTCAGGTGCGGGTCGATTTCGAACCGGGCGCCGTCTCCATAAAACACTCCCATCCCGGCGTTGAGGTTGCTTATGTGCTTGAAGGAACAATGGAGTACCAGCTTGAAGGCAGACCGCCTGTAACGCTCAAGGCGGGCGAGGCGCTGTTTATTCCCGATGGTGTTGCCCATGTGGCGAAGAATGTCAGCAGCGGCAAAACGTCGGAACTTGCAACATATATCGTCAGAAAAGGCGAGCCGGTCGTTGTTCCGGAAAAGTGAACGCGGTTTTAACCCCACCTTAAATCGCCGCATTTACCCTGCAACGGGTCGCAAAGGATTTTGCGGCACCGGTTGGGGCGGGTATTTCAGTCAATGGCATCACGCGACAAGGGCAGACAACGCATCGAGCCGGGGTTCAGTTCGAACCGCCGTTCGGATGACGATGACATGCGTGCTGACCCGGAGGACAGACCCGTGCGGAGCCAGAAGCGCAAGACGGCACCTCGCAAATCGAGCAAATCGAAGCGCAGCCGTTCCGGGCGGGGGCAGCGTCGCGGCTTCTTCGGCCTTTTGCGGCGTCTCGTCTATTGGTCGTTTGTTCTGTGTATCTGGGGCGGTATCGCAGTGGCAGGCACTGTCATCTATTTTGCTGCAAAAATGCCCCAGACGACCACATGGTCGATCCCTGATCGTCCGCCCAATGTGAAAATCGTTTCGGTTGAAGGTGATCTGATTGCCAATCGCGGCGCCACGGGCGGCGAAGCCATTGGACTGCACCAGATGTCGCCCTATCTGCCGCAGGCCGTCGTTGCCATTGAAGACCGGCGTTTCTATTCGCATTTTGGTGTTGATCCCATCGGTTTTGCCCGTGCCATGGCGACAAATGTGGTCTCCGGACGGTTGGTGCAGGGCGGCTCGACCATCACGCAGCAGTTGGCAAAAAACCTGTTCCTGACCCCGGACCGCACATTGGAGCGCAAGGTACAGGAAGTGCTGCTTGCGCTGTGGCTTGAGCATAAATACTCGAAAGATCAGATACTGGAGATGTATCTGAACCGGGTTTATCTGGGTTCCGGCTCCTATGGCGTTGCCGCTGCCTCACGGCGCTATTTCAACAAATCGGCCCATGATGTCAGTCTGTCCGAAGCGGCTGTTATCGCTGGGCTCCTGAAAGCACCTTCGCGCCTGTCACCGGCCCGCGATCCCAAAGCTGCCGCCGAGCGCTCGCAGCTTGTGCTCGCTGCCATGCGTGATCAGGGCATGATTGGCGACAAGGAACTGACCTTCGCCATGAAGCAGCCCGCGACCCGTGCTGCCGCCTATTGGAGCGGTTCGGAACACTATGTTGCCGACCGGGTGATGGAAGAACTGCCTGACCTTATCGGTGATGTGCGCGCTGACGTGATCATCGACACGACGGTTGATCTTGGCTTGCAAAAGCTTGGTGAGGCCTCAATCCGTGACCTCATCCAGAAAAACGGCGAAAAGCTGAATGTTTCACAAGGCGCGCTTGTTTCCGTCGATGGTACGGGGGCTGTCCGCGCACTGGTAGGCGGCTATGACTACGCCAACAGCCAGTTCGACCGGGCCAGCGAAGCCAAACGCCAGCCGGGCTCCACGTTCAAACCATTTGTCTATCTCTCGGCACTGGAGCAGGGACGCACGCCCGAATCCGTGCGTGTCGACGCGCCGATCCGCATCGGCAACTGGACGCCCGGTAATTACAACGGCAAATATTTCGGCAAGGTCACCTTGGCGGAGGCGCTGGCTCGTTCGCTGAATTCGGTTTCCGCGCAGCTGGTTATGGAAGTCGGCCCGAGCACGGTCGTGGATACCGCGCATCGGCTTGGTATTGTCTCGAACCTTAACGCCAATGCTTCGCTTGCGCTGGGAACCTCGGAAGTCACCCTTCTGGAACTCACCGATTCTTTCGTGCCCTTTGCCAATGGCGGCTACAAGGCACCGGTTCATATCATCCGCCGTATCACCACCAATGAGGGCAAGGTGCTTTACGAATATAAGAGCCCCAAGCAGGATCAGGTGATCAGCGAGCGCAATGTCGGCATGATGAATGCGATGCTGCGCCAGACTGTCGAAAGCGGTACGGCGACCAAAGCAAAATTTGGTTGGCCAGCAGCAGGCAAAACCGGCACCAGCCAGAATTTCCGCGATGCATGGTTCATTGGCTATACATCGAACCTGACCACCGGTGTTTGGTTCGGCAATGATGATGGCAAGCCGACAAAGAAAGTCACCGGCGGCGGTCTGCCTGCGCTGGCTTGGAAAGAGTTCATGGTTGCCGCGCATAAGGGCGTGCCGGTTGCTGAATTGCCCGGCAGTTATCGCATGAATGAAACCGTTATAGACGGGAATGATGCTCTGCCCGATTCCGTTCCAGCCGCAGAAGGTGTTCCATCGGCTCAGCTTAATCCGGGTGCACCTGTGCCCTCCGTCGGGCTGGAAGACCAGACGGGCTCGACACGTCCTACACCGCCGGGCGATGTCGGCGGCAATGGCCAGAAAGGTCGCAAGACCACCTTGTTTGACCTGATCATGGGCAACTGATCACCGGATCAGGCACGACGTCTCCCGTTCCGCTATCGCTGTCAAAGATTATGCATTCCCAATCGATCCAGCGCGCGCCACCTCAGGCGTGTGCCGGTTTTCCATGCGCGAAATCCCGCTTGACAAGTTACAGGGCTTGTTATCCTATCGCGAAATCCATTATTAAATATTATATTCCATAATAATGGATCAAGCACAATATTCGCTCGACGGATAGGGGAACTAAAAATGTCCAGATTATTTTACGCAACGGCCGCTGCGGCCGTATTTCTTGTACACCTGTCGGGGCAAGCGCTCGCTCAGGAAAACAAGAGCAAGCTTGATGAAGTGTTGGCCCGCGGCCATCTGGTTCTGGGTACAGGCAGCACCAATGCCCCTTGGCATTTCAAGAGTGCCGATGACACATTGCAGGGCTTTGACATTGATATGGGTCGTATCATTGCAAAGGCGCTGTTCAACGATCCTGACAAGGTGGAGTTCGTCAACCAGTCGTCCGACGCGCGGATTCCGAATATCACCACGAACAAGGTTGATATCACCTGCCAGTTCATGACGGTGACGGGTGAAAGAGCCCAGCAGATTGCGTTCACCATCCCCTATTACCGGGAGGGTGTCGGCCTCATGCTGAAGGCCGATGGCAAATATGCCGACTATGCCGCGCTCAAGGCGGCGGGGTCTTCGGTGACAATCTCTGTGCTGCAGAATGTTTATGCCGAGTCCATGGTGCATGCAGCCCTGCCAGAAGCCAAGGTCGATCAGTATGACTCCGTCGATCTGATCTATCAGGCACTTGAATCCGGCCGCGCGGATGCGGTTGCCACGGATCAGTCATCGCTGGCCTGGTACATGACTCAGAACCAGGGCCGGTACAAGGATGCAGGTTATGGCTGGAACCCGCAAACCTACGCCTGTGGCGTGAAACGCGGCGATCAGGATTGGCTGAACTTCGTCAATACGGCGCTGCACGAAGCCATGACCGGCGTTGAATTTGATTCCTATGCGAAATCGTTCAAGACGTGGTTCGGCAAGGATCTTGCGCCTCCACAGATCGGCTTTCCCGTCGAATACAAATAATTGCTCCGGCGGTCCCTGTTTGGTGCAGGCGCCTTCTTTTGTTTCTGGTGGCGGATATCCATGGGTTACACGCTGAATTTTGCTGCCGTCTGGCGCAGCTTTGATGATCTGCTGTTGGGGCTGGGGCTCAGCCTTGTCCTTGCCTTTGGCGCAATTCTCATGGGCGCGGTCATCGGACTGGGAGTAGCCTTTGCCCTGATGGCCAGAAACAGATGGGTGAAACGGCCAGCGGCAATCTATGTTTCCATCATCCGCAATACGCCAATCCTTGTGCTCGTTCTGTTTACATATTTTGCCCTTCCCCAATTGGGCGTTCGTCTTGGCAAGATCGAAAGTTTCGTGTTCACGCTGGCAGTCTATTCGGGTGCCTATCTGGCGGAGGTGTTTCGGTCTGGTCTCTTGTCGATCCCGCCGGGATTGCGAGAGGCCGGTTTGGCTATCGGTTTGACGGAAACACAGATACGGACATCGATCATCGCGCCGCTGATGTTTCGCAACATCCTGCCGTCCCTGAGCAGCACAATCATCTCGCTGTTCAAGGATACGTCGCTTGCGGCGGCAATTGCCGTGCCGGAGCTGACCTTCGAAACCCGCAAGATCAATGTCGAAACCTTTCGGGTCATCGAGACCTGGATGGTCGCAAGCTGCCTCTATGTCTTTACCTGCTCGATCCTCGCCGCGCTGATGCGTGCCTTGGAACGCCGTCTGGCCCTGCCGAGGTGATGTGATGGATATGGCGCACTTTCTCGACGTTCTCTGGCTCGCCCGCTGGCCCATCCTTAAAGGCATTGGTGTCACGCTTTCCATTTCGCTTCTGGCGATCTGCTGCGGCACTGTGCTCGGGGTCTTCGTTGGTCTGGCGCTGACCTACAGCAAGGCGCCATTGCGGTGGATTGTGCGTGGCTACACGGATTTTATTCGCGGAACACCGGTTCTCGTTCTGGTTCTGGCCAGCTATTACGTGCTTGGAACCGTGGGCCTTGACCTCGGGCCTTTTCAGGCAGGCATTCTTGCGCTTGCCGTCTTCTGCAGCTCCCACGTGGGCGAGATTGTTCGCGGCGCCCTGCAAGCCATCCCAAAGGGGCAAACCGAGGCGGCCAAGGCTATCGGGCTGACGTTCCCCCAGACCTTCGCCTATGTGCTTGGACCGCAGGCATTGCGACAGGTCGTGCCCGCCTGGGTGAACACCGCCGCTGAAATGGTCAAGGCGTCGACATTGTTGTCGATCATCGGGGTCGCCGAGTTGCTGCTCCGCACGCAGGAACTGATTTCCAGAACCTTCATGAGCCTCGAATTCTATTTTTTCGCAGGCTTTCTCTATTTCATCATCAACTATGCCATCGAGCGTCTAGGCCGTTATGTCGAGCGCAAGATCATGGTTCCATCCTAAGGGGATTCCGGGATGTCAGAAAACCTTCTCGAAATCCGGGGCCTGCACAAGAGCTACGGTAATGTCGAGGTTCTGAAGGGCGTCGACTGCACCATGAAGCAGGGGGATGTGGTGAGCATCATCGGATCAAGCGGGTCCGGTAAAACCACCATGTTGCGCTGTATCAATATGCTGGAAGAGTTTCAAAGCGGCTCTATCAGCATTGATGGGGAGGAGATCGGTTACGAAATGGCCGGAACACAGCGCCGGCGCAAGCGAGAAAAGGAAATTGCCCGCCAGCGCGCCCTGACGGGCATGGCTTTTCAGCAGTTCAACCTGTTCCCGCATATGAGCGCCGTTGGCAATGTGATGCTGGGTTTGGTCAAGGTAAAGAAAATGGAGAAGGACGCAGCGCGCGCCGTTTCCGAAAAGTGGCTGGACCGCGTCGGGCTGCTTTCCCGTGCTGATCATTTTCCCGGACAATTATCCGGGGGCCAGCAGCAGCGTGTTGCCATTGCCCGGGCCATCGCGATGAATCCCCGTTTGATGCTCTTTGACGAAGTCACCTCGGCGCTGGACCCGGAGTTGGTGAACGAGGTGCTGCAGGTGATAAAATCCCTGGCACAGGATGGAATGAGCATGTTGCTCGTCACCCACGAGATGCGCTTCGCCTATGAGGTGTCCAACCGGGTGATTTTCATGAATCAGGGACTTATCGGCGAGGAAGGCAATCCACGCGATATGTTTCATAAACCCAAGAGCGAGCGCCTCGCCGAATTTCTGAAAACATCAAGTTTTGCCTGAACCGCAGCCGGTTCAGGTGCTGATCTCTTCCAGCTCAGTGCTTTCCCGCCGCCCTAGTGCGTCAGGGTCCGTTTGACGGCAATCTTCCATCCGGCGATTTTTGCCTTGCGGGTTTTCTCATCCATCTCGGGGGTAAAGCGCATATCGCGCTCCCATGTTTTTGAGAATTCACGCCGGTTTGGCCAGATTCCAGCCTTTGACCCGGCAAGCCATGCGGCGCCAAGCGCGGTGGTTTCGAGGATCGTCGGGCGATCAACAGGCGCGTCGAGAATGTCCGCAAGGCGCTGCATGGTCCAGTCTGACGCGACCATGCCGCCATCGACGCGCAGCACTGTTTTCGTATCCGATGATTTCCAGTCCTTGCGCATGGCATCGAGCAGGTCGCGGGTCTGATAGGCGACAGATTCGAGTGCCGCGCGGGCAAATTCCGCCGGGCCGGAATTGCGCGTAAGGCCATAGATCGCCCCGCGCGCTTCCGCATCCCAATGCGGTGCGCCGAGGCCAACGAAGGCAGGCACGAGATAGACATTCTGGCTGGGATCGGCCTGATCGGCGAGCTTGCCGGTTTCAGGTGCCGAACCAATGATCTTCAATCCATCACGCAGCCACTGCACCGCCGCTCCGGCGATGAAAATCGAACCTTCAAGCGCATAAGTTGTCTTGCCGTTCAGCCGGTAGGCAATCGTCGTCAACAGTCGGTTCTTTGACAGCACCATGTCACTGCCAGTGTTGAGGATGGCAAAGCAGCCCGTGCCATAGGTGGATTTGAACATGCCAGGCTCAAAACATGCCTGACCGATGGTTGCCGCGTGCTGGTCACCGGCCACACCGAGAATAGGAATATCGGCACCCAGCAGCGATGCTTCGGCGGAACCGTAATTGGCCGCGCAATCCTTGACATCGGGTAGCATTGCGCGCGGAATGCGCAGGATTTCCAGCAACTCATCGTCCCATTCATTGGTCGCAATATTGAACAGCAGAGTGCGTGAGGCATTGGTGGCGTCAGTGGCATGAACCTTGCCGCCGGTAAGACGCCAGATCAGGAAGCTATCAACCGTGCCGAACAGCAGCTCACCATTTGCCGCGCGTTTGCGCGCGCCGGGCACCTTGTCGAGAATCCACGCAAGCTTGGTGCCGGAAAAATAGGGATCGAGCAGCAGACCGGTCTTTTTGGTAAACTTCTTTTCCAGCCCCTGCTTCTTCAGTTTCTGGCAGAGGGACGCGGTGCGCCGGTCCTGCCAGACAATCGCATTGTGGATGGGTTTTCCCGTTGCCTTGTCCCAGACGATGACGGTTTCCCGCTGGTTGGTAATGCCGATGGCGGCAACATCGCCAGCCTGAATCTTGGCATTCTCTATGGCCACCTCGCAGGTGCTGAGCACAGACTGCCAGATTTCTTCCGGATCGTGTTCGACCCAGCCGGACTGGGGATAAATCTGGGTGAATTCCTGCTGACTTTTTCCAACCACCTTGCGGTTCTTGTCAAAGATGATGGCGCGGCTCGATGTGGTGCCCTGATCGATCGCGAGGATATATCCGTTCATGCTTCCCCCTCAAATTTCGGCCACGATATTTGCTTCGCTCCGGTGGATCAACCGCAGCGATGGAATATCCGTGAATTTCGTAAAGCGTGCCGATGCACACGCCAAAATGAAACTGGCGGCAGTTCCCTTTATCAGGCGGTTGCTCTATGGCTCATGCAAACGGAGTTTTCCCATGAGTAGCGATGAAGCACGCAAGGTCCTTGTCCTGACTGGCGCAAGCCGTGGCATTGGCCACGCGACAGTCAAACGGTTTTCCCGCGCCGGATGGCGTGTCATCACCTGTTCGCGTCAGGATTTTTCCGATGATTGTCCCTGGCCCGCAGGCCCTGATGATCATATCAAGGTCGATCTCGCCGACCCTGCCGATGTGGATCACGCCGTTCTGGAAATTCGCAAAAGGCTTGAGGTTGAAGGTGGCAAACTGCACGCGCTGATCAACAATGCCGGTATTTCACCCAAGAACTCCGGTGGAAACCGCCTCGATTCCATCGAAACACCGATGCACACATGGTCGACGGTGTTTCAGGTGAACTTCTTCGCCCCCATCATGCTGGCGCGTGGTCTCTTCAAGGAGTTGGAAGCGGGGCAGGGATCGGTTGTCAATGTCACCTCCATTGCCGGAAGCCGCGTCCATCCCTTCGCCGGTACCGCCTATGCAACATCGAAAGCCGCGCTCGCCTCGCTCACACGCGAAATGGCTTCGGATTTCGGCCCGCATGGCATTCGCGTCAACGCGATAGCGCCGGGAGAGATTGATACGGCAATCCTGTCGCCGGGAACGGACAAGCTGGTGGAACAATTGCCGCTGCGCCGTCTCGGCAAAACCGCTGAAGTGGCTGAGACGATCTATTTTCTGTGTTCCGAGGCGTCGTCCTATGTCACGGGTTCGGAAATCCATATCAATGGTGGTCAGCACGTTTAGGTTTGTGTTGGTTGTCGGTTTCACCCCCCTCTGTCCTGTCGGACATCTCCCCCACAAGGGGGGAGATCACTTTGACATGAACGCCTTTGCACAACAGGAACAGTTTCAGATTGTGCTAAGGCAGTAATACAGCTGATCTCCCCCCTTGTGGGGGAGATGCCCGACAGGGCAGAGGGGGGTGAAAACACCCCCAAGCCATCAAACATACCGATTGACGACATTCTCCAGATATTCCTGCCGCCCGGAACGCGGTTGCGGCTGGATTTTCTTGTCTTCGACATGGGCAGCAATATCATCAAGCGATAGTTTGCCCGATAGCATCGCCTGCGCATCTGGCTTTGACCAACCGGCATAACGTTCCTCGACAAAGCCTGTCAGTGCCTTGTCTTCGACCATCTTGGCTGCTGCTTTCAAGCCGCGGGCGCAGGTATCCATGCCTCCAATATGCGCAATGATCAGATCCTGCGGGTCGAGCGACTGACGGCGCAGTTTGGAGTCGAAATTGGTGCCGCCCGAGGTAAAGCCGCCAGCTTTAAGAATTTCATAATAAGCCAGCGCTACCTCAGGCACATTGTTAGGGAACTGGTCCRTATCCCAGCCGGACTGGTAATCATTGCGGTTCATGTCGATGGAACCAAAAATTCCAAGTGCCGCAGCAGTTGCCAGCTCGTGTTCGAACGAGTGACCCGCCAGAATGGCGTGACCCTGTTCAAGATTGACCTTTACTTCATTCTCAAGACCGAAGCGCTTGAGGAAGCCATAAACTGTTGCCGCATCATAGTCATACTGATGCTTTGTCGGCTCCTGCGGCTTCGGCTCGATCAGGATGGCACCCTTGAAGCCGATCTTGTGCTTGTAGTCGACAACGAGGCTTAAGAAACGGCCCATCTGGTCCAGTTCACGCTTCATATCGGTGTTGAGCAGAGTCTCGTAGCCCTCACGGCCACCCCACAGCACGTAGTTCTCCCCTTTAAGCTTCTGCGTCACGTCGATACAGGTTTTGACGGTGGCTGCCGCATAGGCAAACACATCAGGATCAGGATTGGTCGCGGCACCGGACATATAGCGGCGGTTGGAGAAAAGGTTTGCCGTGCCCCAGAGGAGCTTCGTGCCTGTTGTTTCCATCTTGCCGGCAAAATAATCGGCAATCTCGTAGAGACGTTTGTTGCTCTCGGCGAGCGTGTCGCCTTCCGGGCGCACGTCGGCATCGTGGAAGCAGAAATAGGGCGCACCAAGCAGCGAGAACATTTCAAAAGCCACGTCGGCCTTCAGCTTTGCTCCTGCCATTGTGTCATTGAACCATGGGCGTTCAAAGGTCTGACCGCCGAAGGGATCGCCGCCCGGCCATGTGAAGGAATGCCAATAGGCGACGGCAAAGCGCAGGTGATCTTCCATGCGCTTGCCGTTGATCAGTTCTTCCGGGTTGTAAAAACGATAGGCAAGCGGATTGGTGCTGTCCGGCCCTTCATATTTGACTGGTTTGATATCACCAAAAAATCCGCTGCTCATGATTGAACTCCCTTTAATGCTGGATAGAGGTTGTGGTAGCGCCGGTAAGCGGCGTCGAAATCTGATGTGAGCGCTTTGTCAGGCTCGATGGTCTTTTCCGTTGCTGGCTGAGCGCAGACGGCACGCGGATCGGCCTTTTCCGCAGCGATCAGGCCAAGCCTTGCCGCGCCGAATGCCGCGCCGAAATCGCCGTCAGCGGGAACGTCGACTGGAATGTCGAGTGCCGTTGCAATGGTTTTCAGCCAATAGGCGGAACGTGATCCGCCGCCAACGGCGGTGACGCGATCAAGCTTGGTGCCCGCGCTGGCAAGTGCCTGCAGGCAATCACGGAAGGCAAAGGCAACACCTTCGAGAACGGCCTGTGTCAGGCTTGCACGGTCGCTGGAGTGTTCAAGCCCCTGAAACGAGCCGCGAATGGCCGAGTCGTTAAGGGGCGTGCGCTCACCGGAGAGATAGGGCAGGAAGGTAACGCCCGATGGAGCGCGGAGTTTGTCGCCCAGCTCATCTGTCAATTCAGCCGGCTTGCGCGCTGTAATGCCCGCGTACCAGTTGAGCGCGTCGGTGGCGGATAAGATCACGCCCATCTGATGCCATGTGCCGGGGAGGGCATGGCAGAAGGTGTGAACCGCGCTTTCAGGATTGGGCAGATAGGCGTTGTTGGCAGCAAAAAGCACGCCTGAAGTGCCAAGTGAGACAAAGGCATGACCTTCGGCAACCGTTCCCATACCGCAGGCAGAGGCCGCATTGTCACCGGCACCACCGGCAACAACCACCTGATTGCTCATACCCCAGCGGGATGCGAGATCGGCTTTTAGCGTGCCGGAAACCTCTGTTCCCTCGACGAGAGACGGCATATGGCTCTTATCCAGCCCGGATGCCGCGAGCAATTCATCCGACCATGCACGTTTGCCGACATCGAGCCACGACGTGCCCGCTGCATCGGACATTTCAGAGACATGCTCGCCCGTCAGCCAAAGCCGCAAATAATCCTTCGGCAACAATATCCGCCGGGTTTTGGCGAAAATCTCCGGCTCGTTGTTCTTGACCCACACCACTTTCGGTGCGGTGAAGCCGGGAAAAACAATATTGCCGCTCAGCGCGCGGAAGATGGGATTGCCGTCAAGTTCCGCTGCTTCCTTGTGACTGCGGGTATCGTTCCACAACATGCAGGGCCGCAGCACCTTGTCATCGCCGTCGAGGAGCGTTGCGCCATGCATCTGTCCGGACAGGCCGATCCCCCTGACCGCTGCAAGTTCCTTGGGATGGCTGGCCTTGAGCGCTGCAATCGCCTCTTCCGTCGCGCGTATCCAATGGGCGGGGTCCTGTTCCGACCAGCCGGAATGCGGCCGTGAAACCTCCAGCGTTCCCGTGCCGGAGCCGATGACCAATTGTTTGTCGTCAATCAACAGCGCCTTGACGCCGGATGTGCCTAAATCGAGACCGAGATACATGGAAAATCCTTTGAAATATGAAAACTAGATCACGCGTCGAAGCGGCGTTTCACGCAGGTCGCCGGGAGCGAAAAGCTGGGTATCAAGATGCAGCAAAGATGTCATCATGCACCCCTGCAGGATGAGAGGATGCTCGTCAGGATAGCAGCGGATGGTCAGGTCAGGCTTGCCACCCCAGCCGGTTGTGCCGGATACCATCTCGCGAAGATCGGCTTCAATGAGATCGAAAACACCCGCACCCGGTCCAACCAGCGCGATGGGGATGGGATCAATCAATGAGAAGAGGCTGCGCAAGCCGGAGCCGATAGCCTGTCCGGCCTTGCGAAACGCCTCGCGTTCCACCCCATCACGGGCGCGGGCGCGATTTGCCACGTCGTCAAACGTGACAGCATCCACGTCCTGCGCGGGCTGAGATCGTTCATCTTCGCCAGCTGTTCGGCGCAAGATGGCGTAATCACTGGCATAGGCTTCGATACAGCCATGCCGGCCGCAGCGGCAAAGTGCGCCGTTGGGCACATGCAGCATGTGACCAAATTCAGCCCCTGAAGATTGCACGCCAAGAAAGGGCTTGCCTTTGAGGTAAAGGCCCATGCCGATACCGTGCGAAAGCAGGATGGCGGCGAAATCTTCCGTATAATGTTCCGGATCGGTCCAACGCAGCGCTTCGGCAATCATGCTGCAATCATTGGCAACTGAAACGCTGACACCGTATCGTGCTGAAAGGACTTCGCCGAAAGCCACATTATTGTCGGGTGTAATTGGCGACCACAGCATGGTTGCGCTGGCTGCATCGGTCACACCCTGCACGCCCATCGAAATATGCATGAGCTTGCCTGCACTGTCAGGCATGGCCGATAGCAGCGCGTCAAGCATTTCGCAGATTGCCCGTGTCAGATCGCCAGTGGTTGCATCCAGTGTCGGAATGCGCCGGATTTCTTCGCCGATCACCTGCCCTTTGTAGTCGAACAGCACGGCGTGAGCGAGATTAAGCGCCAATTCAACGGTCGCGATGGTGGCAATCTCAGGATTGAGTGTCAGCGCAACCTGTGGTCGGCCACGACGGTTGGCAGTGACATCGCCGTCACGGCTTTCATTGATGATTCCCTCGGCGATCAGCGCTGTCGTGATGGCCGAAACCGTGGACGCGCTGAGGCCCGTTTGGGCAACAATATCCGTGCGTGACAAAAGGTCATGGCCACGCAATGCGGCCAGCACGAGCCTGCGATTCTGGCGTCGAACATCATCGGGTCTGGCTATCTCATCAATCAACAAAGGATCTCCTCCCGAAATCTTTTTTTGATGCGATGCAAAAATATTGTTGCAATGCAATAACTTAGCAGATCAGATTCTATGTTGACATGGAAATCAAATTAAGTCACTATTTTTTTCGAGCCTCGAAATAAAGAGGTTTGGATATCTGGCCGGAGGTGAAAGGCTGGATATCTGACGGGATTAACGTGCCATGTGCACTGGGAGGATTATCATGAAAAAATACGCAACCGCTTTGGCGGGCGTTGCTCTTGCTGTCTCTTTGGCTGGCCCTGCGCTGGCAAAGGACAAAATCATTGGCGTGTCCTGGTCAAACTTTCAGGAAGAGCGCTGGAAGACTGACGAAGCTGCCATCAAGAAGGCGCTGGAAGCCAATGGTGACAAATACATTTCAGCCGACGCGCAGTCATCCGCTTCCAAGCAGCTGACCGATGTTGAAAGCCTGATTTCACAGGGCGCCAATGCGCTGATCATTCTGGCTCAGGATTCGAGCGCGATTGGACCAGCCGTTGAAAAGGCCGTTGCAGAAGGCATTCCGGTCGTTGGTTATGATCGTCTGATCGAAAACAAGGATGCGTTCTACATCACTTTCGACAACAAGGAAGTGGGCCGTATGCAGGCACGCGGCGTTCTCGCCGTGAAGCCGGAAGGCAACTATGCCTTCATCAAGGGTAGTTCCGCTGATCCGAACGCCGATTTCCTCTTCTCGGGCGCACAGGAAGTCCTCAAGGACGCCATTGCATCCGGCAAGATCAAGAATGTTGGCGAAGCCTATACGGATGGCTGGCTGCCAGCCAATGCGCAGAAGAACATGGAACAGTTCCTGACCAAAAACGACAACAAGATCGACGCTGTCGTTGCGGCCAATGACGGCACTGCTGGCGGCGCAATCGCTGCTCTGCAGGCGCAGGGTCTTGCCGGTACGGTTCCCGTCTCCGGGCAGGATGCGGATTTTGCCGCGCTGAACCGCATCGCGCTTGGCACCCAGACCGTTACGATCTGGAAAGACTCGCGTGAACTCGGCAAGGAAGCTGCCGGTATTGCTGCGGCGCTTGCCGATGGCAAGAAGATGACTGAAATCCCGAAAGTCCAGAAGTTTGCTGGCGGTGCGAACAAAGTGGAAGTCAATGCCGTGTTCCTGACACCGGTTCCGATCACCAAGGACAACCTTAACGTCATCATCGACGCCGGTTGGGTGAAGAAGGACGTTGTCTGCCAGGGCGTCAAGGCTGGCGCTGTCGCGGCCTGCAAGTAAACCTGAGATAATCTGTTAAAATTGAGCGCCGCTGATCCACAGGATCGGCGGCGTTTTAAAAAGAACCTTAAAATGGGGAGAGAAAAATGAGTGATCCGGCAGGCAGTATTGACCGGGCCCGTGCCTCCGAACTTGGCCTTGTCGCCCGTTTCTTCAAAGCGACCGAGCTTGATACCCGTCTTCTCGGTATGATCGGCGCGCTGGTCGTTATCTGGATTGCATTTCAGGTTCTCTCCGGCGGACAGTTTCTCACGCCGCGCAATCTGTGGAATCTGTCCGTGCAGACCTCATCCGTAGCCGTCATGGCAACGGGTATGGTGCTGATCATCGTCACGCGTAACATCGATCTGTCGGTGGGTTCGCTGCTGGGCTTTGTCGGCATGATCATGGGTGTGATGCAGACGGAAATGCTGCCAAAGCTTATCGGCTTCGAGCATCCCGCCACATGGATTATCGCGCTTGGCATAGGCATTGTCACCGGCGCTGTCATCGGCGGTTTTCAGGGTTTTATCATCGCATTTCTCGGCGTTCCAGCCTTTATCGTCACCCTTGGCGGGCTGCTTGTCTGGCGCGGCGCTGCGTGGTGGGTCACTTCAGGCCGCACGGTTGCGCCGATGGATTCCACCTTCCGCCTGATGGGCGGTGGCCCTGAAGGTTCGATCGGTTCCATGTGGAGCTGGATCGTTGGCATTGTTGCCTGTGTCGCCATCATCATCATGGTGGTCAACAGCCGCCGTCAGCGCAAACGGTTCAATTTTCCACGGCGTCCTGTTTGGGCCGAAGTGTTCATGACAGCCATCAGCTGCGCTTTGGTGCTCGGGGCGATCGCCATTGCCAATGCCTATTACTGGCCCATTGGCATCGTGCGCAAATATGCGGAAGCCAACAACATTACCATTCCCGATGGTGGCCTGTTCATCTCGCATGGCATCGCCATCCCGGTTCTGATTGCGGTGGCAACGGGCATCATCATGACTTTCGTGACGACGCGCACGCGCTTTGGCCGTTATGTCTTTGCCATGGGCGGCAATCCGGAGGCCGCTGACCTTGCGGGCATCAACACGCGCTGGGTTACTATGAAGATTTTCATCATCATGGGTATTCTCTGCGCCATCGCAGGCGCGATTTCCACAGCCCGCCTCAATGCGGCGACCAATGCGCAGGGCACACTCGACGAGCTTCTCACTATCGCTGCGGCAGTTATTGGCGGAACGTCACTCGCCGGTGGTGTCGGCACGATTGCCGGTGCCATGATCGGTGCGCTGCTGATGCAGTCGCTGAGTTCAGGCATGGTGTTGCTCGGGCTTGATACGCCCTTGCAGAATATTGTCGTCGGACTTGTTCTGGTGGTCGCTGTCTGGCTTGACACGATCTATCGCCGCCGCACGGCTTGATGGAGGAGAAATCATGACCAATACACAGACACCTCTCATCGACATGGATAATATCTCGATAGCGTTCGGTGGTATCCGCGCGGTCGATGGTGCTTCCGTCAATCTTTTTCCCGGCGAAGTCGTGGCTCTTCTCGGCCACAACGGTGCCGGGAAATCCACACTGATCAAGATTCTGTCCGGTGCTTACAAGCGCGACAGCGGCACAATCAAGGTCAATGGCGAAGAAGCATCCATTGGCAATCCGCGTGATGCCAAGGCCTATGGTATCGAGACGATCTACCAGACATTGGCTCTGGCCGACAATGTCGATACAGCCGCCAATCTTTATCTTGGGCGCGAATTGATGACGCCATGGGGCACACTTGACGATGTGGCCATGGAACACAGTGCCCGCGAAGTGATGGGCCGCCTCAATCCGCGTTTCCAGCGCTTCAAGGACCCTGTTAAAGCGCTATCAGGTGGTCAGCGCCAGTCGGTGGCTATCGCGCGGGCAATCCTCTTCAATGCCCGTATCCTGATCATGGACGAGCCRACGGCTGCGCTAGGACCACAGGAAACCGCGCAAGTGGGTGAACTGATCAAGCAGTTGAAGAGCGAAGGCATCGGCATTTTCCTGATCAGCCATGACATTCACGACGTATTTCATCTGGCTGATCGCGTGGCTGTGATGAAAAACGGTCAGGTGGTCGGCACCGCCAAGGTGGGGGATGTCACCGAGGATGAAGTGCTCGGGATGATCATTCTGGGCAAATGCCCGCCCGGAGCTATTCCCGGTCCCGGCGCGGTCAACTGATTACAGCCGATTTAAATGTTCGAACAGCCCTGCCATGCAGGGCTGTTTACGTTTCGCACTATCACGGCCAATGATTAATCATTGAATGCAATGCAATCATTGATTAATATGTATTCAGTGATTGATGGAGATCATAATGGCCAGCATGACAATTCGCAATCTTGAAGACCAGTTGAAAACACGGCTGCGTATTCAGGCGGCGCAGCATGGGAAGTCGATGGAGGATGAGGCGCGCGATATCCTGCGCGCGGCGCTTTCACGCGAGCCATTTGCGCCCGTCAATCTGGCTGACGCAATTCACGGGCGCTTCAAGGCATGGGGTGGTGTCGATCTGCCGATTGCTCCACGCGAAGCCGCCCGTAATCCTGTTGATTTTAGCGAATGATCATCCTCGATACAAATATCATCTCGGAAATGATGAAGCTGGAGCCGGATGCACGGGTTGCGCAATGGCTTGGCGAGCAGCCCGTTGCATCGCTGTTTATAACCACGATCACACAGGCGGAAATTTTATACGGCCTGTCGCTGCTTTCAGATGGAAAGCGCAAAGCGGCATTGTTGGACACCGCCCAGTCCATGTTCAACGAAGATTTTGCCGGTCGTATTCTGCCTTTTGACGGTTCTGCTGCTGAAACCTATCCCGAAATCTTTTTGGAGCGACGCAGGGCTGGCAAAACCATCAGCCAGTTTGATGCGCAGATTGCGGCGATTGCGCAATCCAGAGGTGCAAAGCTTGCGACGCGGAATGGAAAGGATTTTGCGGATTGCGGATTGGATATCATCAATCCCTGGCTGGCGTGAGACAATAAAAAGGCCGCATCAAGCGGCCTTTGTCATGATCATGTAGAAGCAATCAGATGGCTTCGACCTGCTGAACCTCAGGCACAAAATGCTTGAGAAGGTTCTGGATGCCATGCTTCAAGGTTGCCGTTGAGGATGGGCAGCCGGAGCAGGCGCCCTTCATGTGCAGGTAAACGGTGCCGTTCTCAAAGCCCCGAAACGTGATATCGCCGCCATCCTGCGCAACGGCGGGGCGCACGCGGGTCTCCAGCAGTTCCTTGATCGTATCGACGATCTCGGTATCGGCCGTATTGAAAAACTCGCCTTCGCCTTCCAGCTGGGCCGTGGCCGCAACGGATGTCGCGCTGGCCATGACAGGGGCGCCGGACATGAAATGTTCCATGATCGCGCCGAGGATGGCCGGCTTCAAATGCTGCCATTCGGGGCCCTCAGCCTTGGTGACAGTCACAAAATCATAGCCGAAGAACACACCGGTAACGCCGGGAACAGCAAAAATTTTGGCTGCAAGCAACGATGCTTCGGAAGCGGTCGCCGCATCGCGGAAATCAGCCGTGCCTTCCTCAAGCACAACCTTGCCAGGCAGGAATTTCAAGGTCGCCGGATTGGGCGTGGCTTCAGTCTGGATGAACATGGCGGATGTCTCGCGTGTCTAGTTTAGAACAGTTCAAAAGCATATAGGCCTTTCGGACAGTCTCTTCAAGGCGGATTGTATCACGGTTTCAAGATGCAATCATGTGATTGCGTCAATATCCTCGTTTGAGAGATTATAAGGCACGACAGTCACCGGAATAGAAAAGGATTCGCGTCCCGCCAGAGCCTGAACCAGCGGGCCGGGACCGTCCTTGCCGGAACCAGCAGCCAGAACCAGAATGGCGATATCCTGATCTTCCTCGATGAGCTTCTGGATCTGTTCGGAAGTGATTCCCTCACGCACAACAAGCTCGGACTCAATGTTGATGGTTTCCCGCACGGATGCGGCAAACTTGTTCAGCGTCGAGTGCGCCCGCTCTTCGGCTTCCGCACGCATAATCTGCTCGACACCGAGAAACTGCTGGAAGTCAGCGGAATCAATGACAAAAAGCAGAACCAGCACGCCATTCGTGGTCTTGGCGCGGCGCGAGGCATAGGCGACAGCCCGCTCGCATTCAGGCGTTTCGTCAATAACCGCCAGAAATTTACGTCGGTGACCAGCTTCGCGGCTGAGACGTCTTGATACCATCTGTTCAACCTGCCCTGACTGTTGATCCTAATCCTGAAGAAATCCGACAATATCACGCACATTGCGCATCGTCTTCTCTGCCAACACACTTGCCTGTTCACCGCCGTTTTTAAGGACGGAGTCGATATAGGCAGTATCGGCGGAAAGGCGGCGCATCTCGCTGGCAATCGGTGCAAGCTTTGCCACGGCCAGATCGGCCAAAGCGGGCTTGAACACCGAGAACTGCTGGCCACCGAAATCACGGATGACGCTTTCCTTGTCCGTATCGGTGAGCGCCGCATAGATGCCGACGAGATTATCAGCTTCAGGCCGCTCTTTCAGACCTTCAATATCCGATGGCAACGGCTCGGAATCGGTCTTTGCCTTGCGGATTTTCTTCGAGATTGTGTCTTCGTCATCCGTCAGGTTGATGCGCGACAGATCAGAGGGATCGGATTTCGACATCTTCTTTGTACCGTCGCGCAGGCTCATCACCCGCGCGGCAGGACCGCCAATGACAGGCTCCGTCAGCGGGAAGAAGCTCTGGATGGTTTCATCGCCCGATTGGGTCTCGACGCCTAGACCAAGTTCGGCAATGCGGTCGGAGAAATCCGTGTTGAATTTTTGGGCAATGTCGCGTGTCAGTTCCAGATGCTGTTTCTGATCTTCACCGACAGGCACATGCGTTGCGCGGTAAACGAGAATATCGGCAGCCATCAGGTTGGGATAGGCGAAGAGGCCAACGGAAGCGTTTTCGCGGTCCTTGCCTGCCTTGTCCTTGAACTGGGTCATGCGGTTCAGCCAGCCCATGCGTGCGATGCAATTGAACACCCATGCGAGTTCCGCATGCTGGCGCACCCGGCTCTGGTTGAAGACAATGTGCTTTTCCGCGTCGATACCAGCAGCGAGAAACGCGGCAGTGACTTCGCGTGTATTGCGCTGCAACTCCGCCGGTCCACCCCAGACGGAAACCGCCTGCGTGATCGCGTGCTGGTCAACGACGCAGTAAATGCAGTTGTTATTTTCCTGCAGGGCAACCCAACGCCGCACGGCTCCCAGATAATTTCCGAGATGCAGATTACCGGTTGGCTGGACACCGGAAAAGACGAGCGGCTCAAACGTGCTCATGGTCAGTCCTTAGATCGTTCGGGGATCGGGTCATCGGACCCGATGGCAATGGAGAGGAGGTTTTGGCAGAGCAGGGCGCTCTATTCAAGCCCTATCGAAACGTGCTGGTTCATTTGAGTTCGAGGAGGTCCCAAGTGTTGCCATAGAGATCTTCAAACACCGCAACGCTGCCATAGGCTTCGTGACGGGGTTCTTCAAGAAAACGCACGCCTGATTTCACCATCGCCGCATGATCCCGCGCGAAGTCATCCGTATAGAGGAACAACGCAACCCGCCCGCCGGTCTGGTTGCCGATGCTGGCGACTTGCATCTGCGTGTCGGCCTGGGCAAGCAGGAGCTTTGCTCCATCCGTCTCAGGCGCGACGACAACCCAGCGCTTTGTCGGGGACAGTGCGGTATCGCTGACCAGCGAAAACCCCAACACCCCAGTGTACCATGCAATCGCCTCGTCATAGTCATGCACGAGTAGGGTGATCATCCCGATATGGCGGCTCATGCGGCAGGGTCCTCCGGAGGCGCTACAGGTGTCTTTGCGCCCCGTTTCACATTGCGGCGGATCATACCGAAGCTCGCGCCGCCCGTTGCAAAGGCCAGCGCGAAATAAATGATCATGGAAAGCAGGATCAATCCGAAGACAACAGGTGCCTGAACATGAACAGGCGTGTGGGACGCAAGATAGGGTGCTGCCCATTGGATGGCGTAGTAAAGCGCAACAGCCATCATTGCTGCGGAAAAGATCAGGCGCGGAATGCGCGTGAGCAGCGGAATATCGCGCCCCCAATGACCGCGCCAGACCAAGGTTGCAAACAGGAGAATGGCATTGACCCAACCGGCCGTCACTTCAGCGGTGGCAATGCCGGTTTCCGCCATCAACGGAAACAGCGTCAGAGCCATGGCAACATTGATGACCACGGAAACCGCCGCAAAGATCATCGGTGTCTTGGTGTCCTCGCGGGCAAAGAAACCGGGAATGAAAGCCTTGATCAGGACAAAAGCGGGGAGGCCAAGGCCATAAACCGCGAGGATATTGGAGACGCGCCGTGTCGACTCGACGGTGAATTCCCCGCGCTCAAGCAGCAGGCGAATGATCGGCTCGGACATGACAAGAAGCGCAGCGGCGGCTGGCAGTGTCAGGAACAGGATGAATTCGACGGAGCGGTTCTGCAGGCTTCCGGCTTCCTTCAGATTGCCGGAACGCAGCGCGCGGGCAAGCTCAGGTAGAAGCACGGTTGCGACGGCAATACCCACAACACCAAGCGGCAACTGGTACACCCGGTCCGCATTGGCAAGCGACGTCACTGCGCCGTCCCGGGCGGACGCAATATTCGTGTTCACCAGAAGATTGATCTGGGTGATACCCCCGGTAATTGCGGCGGGGAGGGCAAGCACCAGCAGGCGTCGCACATTCGGCGTGAAATGCGGCAAACGGAAGCCAATGGAAATGCCCGCATTGCGCACGGCAAACCACACGATCGCCAGTTGCACCAGACCGGCCGCCATAACGCCCCAGGACAGGCCATAGCCGATCTTGATGCCGTCATGGCCCTTGTACCAGGCATAGGCGAGGACGCCGATCAGGATAACATTGAGAAACACCGGCGCGACGGCGGCTGCAAAATAGCGATGCAGCGAATTCAGCATGCCGCTCATCATCGCCGCCAGCGACATGCAGGCGAGATAGGGGAACATGATGATCGCCATCGACACCGTGTTGCCGAACTTGACCGGATCATCGAGAAAGCCTGGCGCAATCACGGTGCGCACGATCAGTGGCATCGACAATTCCATCAAAATGGTCAGCGCCATCAGGACGGTAAAGAGCACACCAAAGACCTCTTCGGAAAAGCGCTTGGCGCCCTCCATGCCATTCGCCTCGATCTCCTTGGCGAACAGCGGCACGAAAGCGGCATTGAATGCGCCCTCGGCAAACAGGCGGCGAAACGTGTTGGGAAACCGGAACGCGGCATTGAATGCATCGGCGACGGGGCCTGTACCAAGCGCTGCTGCCATCAGCATTTCGCGCGTCAGCCCGAAAACACGGCTCATCAGGGTGCCGGAGGCCACCGTCGCGAATTTTTTGACCAGACTCATACCTGTTCCAGTTTTCGAATAAACATGGGTGCTGAACCTATTCTGCCGACATCAGGATATTGTGCCGCTGCGGCTGAGCCGTGGTGATATCGCCTTCGCCGAAAAGCGCGAGCATTTTCTTGCGGATGCGGTTTTGCCGGGCCGCATTGGTGATCTGATGGCCAACGAGATCGGTGACATAGAACACGTCGATGACCTTTTCGCCAAACGTCGTCACATGCGCCGAGGCAATATCGAGTGACAGATCGGAAATGACGCCTGTTATCTCAGAAAGCAGACCCGGACGATCCAGACCTTCCACTTCGATAACGGTAAACTTGTTCGACAACTTGTTGTTGATTTCGACGCGCGGCGTGATGCGGAATGCCTTGACTGCACGCTTGGGCTTGGTCCGCGATGCCAGCATTTCAGGCAGATAGGATTTGCCCGAAAGCACATCTTCGATCAGGCGGCCAACCCGCATGGCACGACGGCGCTCATCATCATCCGTCGGAAATTCGCGGCTGATGAGGATCGTATCAAGTGCGCGGCCGTCGCTGGTCGTGAAAATCTGCGCATCGACAATGTTGGCGCCAGCTGCGGCACAGGCTCCGGCGATGATCGATAGCAGGCGCGGATGATCAGGCGAAAGCACGGTGATTTCGGTCACGCCTTCAAAATCATGGGTTTTCACCATGGTTGCCAGCGTCTTTTCGGTATTGTCGGACTCGCGCACGAAATTGGCGTGGCGCACCTGATCATCGAGACTGACCGTCAAAAGGTAGTTCTGATAATGCAGGGCGAGATAGGACTGGCGTTCAACCTGCGGCCATGACGACAGGGCATGCTCAAGCTGCGCACGGGCGTGGTCGGTGCGCTCCTTGCGCGATACTTCCGAGAAGCCGCCGGTCAGCATCAGTTCCGTTTCATAGAAGAGGGTGCGCAGCAACTGGCCCTTCCAGCCATTCCATACGCCCGGTCCAACCGCCTTGATGTCACAAACCGTAAGGATCAGGAGAAGCTTCATCCGGTCGAGCGTTTGAACAATCTCGGCAAAATCCTCAATGGTCTTGCGGTCATTGAGATCGCGCGACTGTGCCACCATGCTCATGGTCAGATGCTGTTCCACCAGCCACGACACGGTTTCCGTATCGGACTTGGACAGGCCCAGACGCGGGCAGATACGCTTGGCAATACGGGCGCCCGCATGGGAATGATCTTCCGGGCGTCCCTTGGCGATATCGTGCAGCAGCAGCGCGACGTAGAGCAGCTTCCGGTCTTTCTTCATACCCGGCATAATCTGGTTGGCCAGCGGATGCTCCTGACCAAGATCGCCATGCTCGATTTCCGAAAGCACAGCAATACAGCGCAGCAAATGCTCGTCAACCGTATAGTGATGATACATGTTGAACTGCATCATCGCGACGACCTTGCCGAAATCCGGGATGAATTTGCCCAGCACGCCTGACTCATTCATGCGGCGCAGGATCAATTCCGGATTGCGCTCGGAAGTCAGGATTTCGAGGAACAGGCTATTGGCCTCAGGGTTTTCGCGCAGTTCCGCCTTGATCAGGGAAAGCGAGCGGGTAACAAGCTGCATCGCATCCGGGTGAAGTTCAAGGCCATGCAGATCCGCCAGATGAAACAGGCGGATGAGATTGACAGGGTCTTTATGGAACACGCCGTCATTGGCGATGGTGATGCGGTGATTGTCGACGACAAAATCCGATGTTCCCGGAAGCTTGCGTTTGCGCCGGGAAAAGGTGAGGAAAATCCGGTTGAAACCCGGAACGTGTTTCGCCTGCTCTTCTTCCAGCGCCGCGCAGATGATGCGGGTCAGGTCGCCCACTTCCTTGGCTACAAGGAAGTAATGCTTCATGAAGCGCTCAACATCGCGCTGGCCGGGATGGGCCGTATAGCCGAGCCGCTGGGCGATCTCGCTCTGAATATCGAAAGATAGCCGCTCTTCTGCCTTGCCCGTATAGAAATGCATATGGCAGCGCACGGCCCAGAGCAGGTCTTCGGCTTTACGGAAAATATTGTGTTCTGCGCGCGACAGCACGCCAAGCTTGACCAGCTCGTCGCTGGTTTTGACGTGGTAGTAATATTTGGCAATCCAGAAAAGCGTGTGCAGGTCGCGCTGGCCGCCTTTGCCTTCCTTGACGTTCGGCTCGACCAGATAGCGTGTGGCACCCGCCTTGCGGTGGCGTTCATTGCGCTCGGTGAGCTTGGCTTCAATGAAAGCGGGTCCCGTACCCTTGACGACTTCCGCATCAAAACGGCGCACCAATGTAGTGAATAGCTCATCATTGCCGCAGACGTAGCGCGCTTCGAGAATGCTGGTGCGGATGGTCATATCAGCAAGTGACTGGCGAATGGATTCGTCAATATTGCGGGTGGCATGGCCGACTTTCAGACCCATATCCCAAAGCATATAAAGAATATACTCGACCACCTGCTCGCCCCACGGCGTCTGTTTATAGGGGAGAAGGAACAGAAGATCGATGTCCGAACCCGGAGCCAGGCCGCCGCGACCATAGCCACCCACGGCAACCACGGTCATACGCTCCGCCGAGGAGGGGTTGGTCGAATGGTAGATGTGGGTGATGGCAAACTCGTAGAGTGCCGAAATGATCTGATCCATCAGATAGGACAAGCGCACGGAGCAGCGTGTGCCGCCGCCGTCCTTTTTCAACATCTCTTCAGCAGTCTTGCGACCCGAACCGAGTGTTTCTTTCAGGAGCTGCAGCACGTCATTGCGATTGACGGAAGCGGCGCCTTGTTTCTTTGCCGCCTTGACCAGATCTTCAAATTGACGATGAAGTTTGGCCGGACTGACGATCTGTTCCAGTTTCAGGTCTGCGCTCATGAACACGACTTTATAAATGATGGCCGCACGCTATAGCGTGTATTTGCTATAAACGAAATGCCCCTATGCGCTCACGATGTCGGGTTTGTGGCAAGGCCTTTCAACCGGTAGAGGGCGTCGAGCGCTTCACGCGGTGTCATTTCATCCGGGTTAACTGTCGAAAGCGCGGCCAGCAGAGCGCTGTCCTTACCCTTGGCGGGTGCTTTCACCTCGCGTTTCACCTCAACCGAGAACAAGGGCAGATCATCAATCAGCTTGTCCGCCTTCCCTGAAGTCTCTCCAGCCTCAAGCTGATGCAGAACGTCGCGGGCGCGATTAACCACCGCTTCGGGCAGCCCCGCAAGCCGTGCCACTTGCACGCCATAGGAGCGGTCTGCTGCACCCTTGGCCACCTCATGCAGGAACACCACGTCGCCGTCCCATTCCTTGACCCGCATGGTGACATTGCTCAGGCGCGTCAGTTTTTCAGAAAGCGCGGTCATTTCATGGAAATGCGTGGCGAAAATCGCCCGGCACTGGTTTTTTTCGTGCAGATATTCCACCGCCGCCCAAGCGATAGAAAGACCGTCAAACGTGGCTGTTCCGCGCCCGATCTCATCGAGAATAACCAGCGAATGATCACTGGCCTGATTGAGAATGGCAGCGGTTTCCACCATTTCTACCATGAATGTCGAGCGACCGCGCGCCAGATCATCCGAAGCGCCGACGCGCGAAAACAGCCGGTCGACAATACCGATATGGGCCGAGCCCGCCGGAACAAAGGAACCCATCTGTGCCAATATGGCGATCAATGCGTTCTGGCGCAGGAATGTCGATTTACCACCCATATTCGGCCCGGTCAAAAGCCAGATGGCGCCCTTGTTCGCTCCTTCGGGCGAGAGGTTGCAATCATTGGCCACAAACGGATTGGCGGCCTGACGGCGCAGGGACTGTTCGACAACGGGATGGCGACCGGCAACAATCTCGAAGGCCAGACTGTCATCAACAAGCGGGCGGCAATAGCCCTGCTCTTCGGCAAGCGCGGCAAGCGATACGGAAACATCGAGCGCCGCCAGTGCTGCTGCACCGGCGCGGATCGCGTCCGCATTGGCAACGGTTTCCGTGACGAGCGTCTCGAAAATCCCAAGTTCAATCGCCAAGGCCCGTTCCGCCGCATTGGCAATCTTGGTTTCAAGCTCTGCGAGTTCGGTGGTGGTGAAACGCATGGCATTGGCGATGGTCTGCCGGTGAATGAATTTGCCTTTGGCTTCATCCGTATCTGTCATGACAGATGAATTGTTGGCTGTTACCTCGATGAAATAGCCGAGCACATTATTGTGTTTGATCTTGAGCGAGCGGATACCGGTCAGATCCATATAGTCGGCTTGCAAGCCGGCAATGATGCGGCGCGAATGATCGCGCAGCGCGCGCATTTCATCGAGTTCCGCATTGTATCCGGGTCGCACAAAACCGCCATCGCGCTTGAGCAAAGGCAGTTCATCATCAAGCGCATGCTCAAGATGGGTGGCAAAATCAACCGGTAAAGCGCCAAGGCAGTTGCGAACTGCAGAAAGTTCAGCCGGAAGCACTTCTCTTCCAAGGAAAGTGGCAATCTCAGCTGCCGCTTCCAGCCCACGCGCCAGCGCACCCAGATCACGCGGGCCGCCACGTCCAACCGCAAGCCGCGACAGGGCACGTGGCATATCGGGAACACCCTTCAAGGCCTCGCGGGTCAGATCGGCAAGCGATTGGCCCGCCAGAAAACAGGATACGGAATCAAGCCGCTCGGCGATGGCATCGGGATTGGTGAGGGGCGAGGTCAGGCGTTCGGCCAGAAGCCGCGCACCGCCGCCGGTTACTGTCCGGTCTATGGATTTCAGCAGGCTGCCATCGCGTTGGCCGGATAATGTGCGCAACATTTCCAGATTGGCGCGGGTCGCCGGGTCGATGAAAAGCGTGGACCCTTCGGATTCCCGCTCCGGCCGCATCAGCGGCGGGCGTTCGGCAATCTGGGTCTTTTCCACATAGGCAATAGCACCTGATATCGCTGAGAGTTCGGCACGGGAGAAGTTGCCGAAACCGTCGAGCGTCGCCACATCGAAATAGCGCTGGATGCGGTTTTCTGCCGTGGCACTGTCGAAAAGGCTAGGTGGCTGCGGACTGACGGAACGGCCGATCACATCGAATGTCGGGCGCAATTCCGGATCATGGAAAACCGGGTCGGCAACGATCAACTCACGCGGATCGACCCGCAGAATATCAGCCAGAAGCCGCGACGGGTCCGTTTCACTGACGCGGAAGGTGCCGGTGGAAATATCAATCCATGCGAGGGCAAACTGGCCCTGTGCCGCACCTTTGACCCGTCCCAACGTCATCAGATAATTGGCTTCGGAAGGATCAAGCAGCTTTTCTTCAGTGATGGTGCCCGGTGTGACCAGACGCACCACATCGCGCTTCACCACGGATTTCGAGCCGCGTTTGCGTGCTTCAGCCGGGTCTTCCACCTGTTCGCAAACCGCGACCCGGAAGCCGCGCATAATCAGCTTTTGCAGATAATCATCCGCCGCATGCACAGGAACGCCGCACATGGGAATATCGTTGCCCAGATGCTTGCCACGTTTGGTTAGCGTGATTCCGAGCGCACGCGATGCCTGCACGGCATCATCGAAGAACAGCTCGTAGAAATCCCCCATCCGGTAAAACAATAGGCTATCGGGGTTGGTCGCCTTGATCTCGATATATTGCTCCATCATCGGCGTTGGGCGCGCCGAGAGGTCAGCTTCATAGGATGGTGTTTCTGCTGTGAATGGCATGTCGGCCAAGACGTTCTCCTGAATTTGACCGATTCCGATCAGAAGACCAATCTATGCGCTATCGAAAACTTTACACACCGTGCGGCAACATCATCAGTGGTTTTCTCCACAGATGATGTTGTTCAAACACGCAGGGAAGGGCAAATTTCAGTCGAAACGCTTGGCGTTTGAGATGTAATGGCTGACGTAGCGGCTGGAAATCCGGCTGACCGGCAGGATAATCAGCACATCAGTCGTGCCAAAATCATAGTCGACTACCGCACCGTCGCCGATCATGGCACCGAGACGCAGATAACCTTTGATCAATGGCGGCATGGCAAACAATGCGACCTTTGGATTAACCGCTTCGCTTGGGACGAGATCCATTGGCTGGTACAGCGAAGGCAGAGCCTGAACGTCCCAATCCGCAGTTGCGCGGCAATTGTGATAGAGGAACGACAGCGGCAATGCATGTGCCGCCGGGACAGTTCCCTGAAAGGATGCGCAGCCGAACATCACGTCAATCGAGTGATAGCGGCAATAGCTCCAGATACCCTGCCAGAGCAGCTCAACCGTGCGCTTCGAGCGATACTCCGGCAAAACACAGGAACGTCCCAACTCAAGAAAGTGCATTTGCGGTTTGGCGGCCACAAGATTGTCAATGGTGTATTCGCTCGTCGTGTAAAAGCCACCGGTCTTATGGGCAACCTCCGAACGCATCAGGCGATATGTACCGACGATCTGCTTGTGCTTTGGCCCGACAATCGAAGTGTCATAAACCAGAAGATGGTCGCATACCGGATCGAAACGATCCGCATCACGCTGTTCCAGCGAAGCCGAACCTTTGGCACCTAACTCATCGAAAAATACTTTGAAACGCAGCTGCTGAGCCGAGACAATTTCGTCCTCGGTCTGGGCAAGACACACTTCCATCGTCCCAATGCGTCCAAGCACCGAGACCAGGTGTGGCGCCGTAAACGGCGAGCGTGTTGAATCAACCTGCGACATCGTGTGCTGATCTTTAGAGATAGACGCAGGTTCAAGCAAGGCGAAGCTCATAACGATTCGCTCTCATCATGGTTGATCGGCAATCACTAGATGCCTGAATACAACAATTGGATGACGAGCGCATGACGTCCAGAACGCTGCAAATACTGGYTTATGATCAGTTTTCCCCAGTCTGCCCCTTCGGTGTTTTGCGCTCTCGCAGCCACACAAATATTTCTTCAAGCACAACAAGTGCTGCGCCGACAGAAATATAAGCGTCAGCCAGATTGAAGACGGCAAACGACCAGGATGGCAGGTGGAAAAGAATATAATCAACGACATAACCAAGCAGGCTGCGGTCAATCAGGTTGCCGATAGCGCCACCGATGATCAGCGCAAAGCCGATGCGCGAAATCCATCGTGCTGCGGCGGTGGTCCACCAGAGATAGCTGACAAAGGCGATGACAATGACAGTCATGCCAACAAGGGCAAGGTCATGCATGCCGCTGAGCATTGAAAATGCGATGCCATTATTGTGAACGCGGAAAAGTGCAAGAAATGGCAGCACGTCGATCTGCTGCTGATAGTCCATTCCGGTCTCAACGAGATATTTGATGATCTGGTCACTGGCCACGGCAAAAACCACGATGGCGAGCAGGCTGAAGAAGGATTTGCTCTTCATGGGGTCATTTATCCTGTTTGTCGCCGATGAGCGTCAACGCCTCACGGCGGATCTCGAACAGCATGACGCCGGTGGCGATGGCAAGGTTAAGTGAATCCGCCCGGCCTTCCTGCGGAATACGGGCAAGCTTGTCACAGGTCGATGCCAGCGTATCGGGCAGACCCTGCTGTTCGTTGCCCATCAGCAATATGACGGGTTTTCCCTTATAGGGGATCGTCCGGTAATCCACGGCACCCTTGAGATGCGTGCCGACGATGAGACCGGAGAAACCCTTACGCCAGGCAAGGAATTCGGCTTCCGTCGCGCGCGCCAGTGGCACGGCAAACAGGGAACCCATGGTGGCACGCACGGTTTCCAGTGAAAACGGGTCCGTCGTATCGCCGATCAGAATGATCCCCTTGGCGCCTACCGCATCGGCGGTACGGATGATCGTGCCGAGATTGCCGGGGTCGCGCACCCGGTCGAGTGCCACGTAAACTTCGTTGCCCTGCGGTTTGATCGCGGACAAGGGCTGCAACTTCTGCTCGAAAACACCGACAACCATTTGCGGGTTGTCGCGGCGGGTGATTGCGGAAATCACCTTTTCATTGACTTCAAGCACATCGCCGCCCTTGGCGACGGTGCGGGCTGCCACCTGCTCGACGAGAGAATTTCCCTTGCCGGCTTTGGAATAGACAAGAGTCTTGATCACCCAGCCGAGATCAAGCGCATCGATAACCAGTTTCAGGCCCTCGGCGAGGAATACACCCTGCTGGTCGCGAAACTTCTTCAGCGCCAGTGAGCGCAAATCCTTGACGATGGGATTGGTCAGGCTGGTGACTTCCTTGACCCTGCCGGGGCTTGAAATCGAGCTGCCGTGCTGGCGGTCATCATGTCTTGTCATTTGGCACCCCAGCGGCTGAACAGGGAAGTGGAGAGAGCGCGACCCGACGAGCGTTCGCGCAGGATCAGTTCGCCTGATTGTACTTCGCCGCCAAGGCCGGTGAATGCATCGCGCATCAGCTCGTGGATCGCAAAGAATGATGCCCGGATGGAATAGGCTGTCAGAACAACGCCAAGCGGGTTGGGTGTGAGGATCGACCGGCAAAGATCGACCATATCAGGCAGGTTGTCGAAAAGCTGCCAGACCTCGCCATTCGGGCCACGGCCATAGGCGGGTGGATCAAGCAGGATGATGTCATAGCCGCTGCCGCGCCGCTCTTCGCGGGCAACGAACTTCATCGCGTCTTCGCAAATCCAGCGAATAGGCTTGCTGGACAGCCCCGCCATTTCCTGATTTTCCCGCGCCCAGACAATCGCCTTCTTCGAGGCATCGACATGCGTTACCTCTGCACCGGCGCGCGCGGCAACGAGTGAGGCGACGCCAGTGTAACCGAACAGATTAAGCACCTTTACCGGACGCTTGGCGTTGCGGATAGTTTGGTCCATATGCGACCAGTGTGTTCCCTGCTCAGGAAACACACCGACATGGCGAAAAGAGGTGAAACGACCGAAGAACGGAATGCCTTCATAGGCCATAGGCCATGTTTCGCCGAGTGGCACATGTGGAAAATGCCAGCGTCCGACGCCCTCTTCATCCGTATTGCCGGTGAAGACAGCATCCGCCTTGTCCCACTCGGCTTTACTCCATGCCGGGAGCCAGATGGCCTGACCTTCCGGGCGGATGATCCGATAGGGCCCATATTGTTCAAGCTTCAGGCCGTTGCCGCTGTCAAGCAGCGCATAATCGTCTGATGGCAGTGTTTCGAGGATCAAGCCGGTCTTTTCGGTCGGGCGCGCACCGGTGCGGCGGCTCAGGACACGTTTTGGCAGAGGCTCTGAACGCGGCGCGGCCTTGACGCGGATGTCAATTTCCGGCGCAGGAGCAGGCTTGGCAAATTGCGGACGCGGCTTGGTGGCCTGCTGCTTGTAGGGAGCGGCCTTCGGTCCTACGCCCTTAGGGCTCGCACCCTTGGGGCTTGCGCCCCGGGGGTCAATACCCCGGGGGCCAGTACCCCCGGATTTCCTGATTTTTCCGCCAGACGATTTCAAACGACTATGCCCTCGTATTCCCTTGGCCTTTGATCCAATCGTGGTTTCCTATGCCAAGATGGGGGAAGGCGAAAGCAAAAACACTCAAATCGAGGCAGCAATCGCCTTTTCATAGACCAGAATACCCGCCGCAAGGTCTTCCAAGGCAGCACCGACGGACTTGAACAGGGTGATTTCGTCAGGTGATTGGCGCCCTTTGACCTTGCCGCGCGTGAGATCGAACAGGTCGCCGATTACATGGCTTTCGCTGATCACACCCGCTTTGATTGGCTGGACAATATCGCCGCCTTCTTTCAGCGCGCCTTCTTTCGTGTCGACAAACACCCGCGCAAGCTTGACGCATTCATCATCGCTTTCGCGCATGGCAGGGGTGAATGCTCCGATGAGGTCGACATGCGCGCCCTTCTTCAGGTGTCTGCCAAGAATGAGTGGCTCGGTAGAAAGCGTTCCTGCCGCGATAATGTCGGCATCGGCAATGGCTGCATCCTTATCGGTGACTGCTTTGGCATTGAACCCGTCGGCAACTAGGTCCCTAGCCACTTTCTGCGCATTGTCAAAATTGCGGTTCCAGATGGAAATCTCGCGGATCGGCCTCACAGAACTGTGCGCGCGGGCGAGGAAGCCTGATAGCGCGCCTGCGCCGAGGATAACGAGTTTGGATGCATCTTCGCGGGCAAGATAGCGGGCGGCGAGGGCGGAAGCACCTGCGGTGCGCCACGTGGTCAATCGTTGACCATCAATCAAAGCTTTGGGTTCACCAGTTTTGCCGTCGAGCAGGAGATAGACACCCATGACGGCAGGTTTGGCGATGGCGCCATTGTCAGGGGAGACGGTGACGATCTTGACGCCCATATAGCCTTTTGTGGAATCGCCAAGTGCATCGAAATCCGACCATGCGGGCATCAGCAAAAGCGTCGACGCAGCGCCGTCAGGGCGGTCAACCGTATGGTGATGGCGCACAGGCTGGATCACGCCCTGCCGGAACGCCGTTTCGATGGCATTGATCATATCCGGCCAGTTCAACAGCCCGTCGACCTCAGCCGGTGAGACCAGTTTCATCATAAATCCTTGAAAGTATGCTGTTTAATGCAGCGATGGGAGATTGGGTGTTGACTGCGTGGCAGATGATTTCCGCGCTTCTATGCGCAGGAGTTCCGCTTCCTGTTTGCGCTGGCGCGCCAGCTTGCGATGCTTGCCCTGATTGAACCAGGTGGCAAAACTGCCAAGGATCAGGCCGATGATGAGGGCAAGAAACAGCCAGACGAACAGGGGGGCCGAATAGGAAAGCCCGGGATTTCCCGGATTGAATGGATCAATCGTGAAGGTCACCAGCCCGCGATTGGCCACCGACAAGGCAATCAGAATGACGGCAAGCGGCACAAGAATGAGGACGACAACAACGCGATTGATCATTTCTCTCTCCAGGGTGACGGCACTTTACAAATAGTCAGGCAATGGAGCCGCCCCGGCTTGTCACTGCGCTCAGTCGGCGTTCAGCCTGTCGCGCAATTCCTTGCCGGTCTTGAAAAATGGCACCCATTTTTCTTCGACCTCGACACTGTCGCCGGTACGGGGATTGCGACCGCTGCGGGCTGGGCGGTTTTTTACCGAGAACGCACCGAAGCCCCGCAGCTCGACCCGGTTTCCCTCCGCCAGAGCATCGGTGATCTCGTCAAATATGGCGCCGACGATATTTTCGACATCACGTTGAAACAGGTGCGGATTGCGGTTGGCAATGATCTGGACGAGCTCTGATTTGATCACGGCATAATCCCTTCTGGTTCAAGTTCAGACAACATCGCCATTATGACTATGTCACTGATCCTGTAAGCTTAAATATCCTATTGCGCCCCTACAGGCCTGCCGTCAACGTGCCAAACTGAAACGAGCCCGTCAAGGAAGATACGATCACCGGTCAAATCCTTGAGCAAGCCAGTGCTTTCCTGCGGAATGCCGAGATATTCTGCGAGCATTTTCAACGCCGATTGYGACAGAAGCGAACTAAAAGCGGTTTTTTGAACGGGTTTCCATTCAACCACGGGCAGTTTTTCGTCCACACCCTTGGTTTTCAGCCATGCAACAGACTTGTCTTCGCCGCCAAGCTCATCGATGAGCTTGTTGGCAAGTGCCTGTCTGCCAGTGAAAACAGAGCCGTCGGCGAGCGCAAGCGTCTGCTCACGGGTAAATTTGCGCCGCTCCTGAACAATTCCGACAAACCAGTCATAGGAATCCATGATCATGCGATGGATCATCGCTTTGGCTTCATCGCTGGCGGGATTGAAAAAGTTTGGCTCAGCCTTGAGCGGGCTGGATTTGATCGTTTCGACTTTGACGCCGATCTTTGTCAGCAATTCGGAAATGTCAGGATATTGAAAAAGTACGCCGATAGACCCGACGATGGAAGACTGGCGTGCGACGATATGATCCGAACCGCTGGCAATCATGTAACCCGCCGAAGCGGCAAGGGTACCCACCTGCGCGACCACGGGCTTTTTCGCTGCGATCTTGCGGACCGCTTCGTAAATGGCTTCTCCACCAGCAGTGGTGCCGCCGGGCGAATCCACCGAGAGGATGACGCCTTTTACCGCAGCAGAATCAGCAACTTCACCAAGGCGCTTGATGAGTTCGTCATTCTCGAAAATGGTTCCCTCGATGCGAACTTTGGCGATATGCGGGGCAGTTTTGCCCGAAAGACGGTCGGAGCCGGAGAGAAAACCGTAGAGCCCGATCAATGCAAGTGCCACCACAAGCAGGGCAAGAACGCGCCAGAATGTCAGCTTGCGCCGGAGACGACGCCTGTCGATAATTGCGTCAGCGGTGTTTGCCATCGTCTTGTCCGTTTCCTGTCCAATTGAATGCAAGCATTCTTCTGCGGCAACATTCTGAGGATGTCCAGAGCCTTGAGTCTGGTGTACTGAACGATATAGGCAATTCGCCGCGCACCTTGTATATGGGCAGATGACGGCATACTTGTTCGATCAGATGCGACTTTTGCCATGGGCGCTCGTTCGTTTCATCGAAAAATAACCACATTGGCGTTCAACTAACGCAGCGCCAGTAGATATCAATCGGTAGTATAACCAACTTATGTCCATTGAACTTAAACATACGCATCCTAACGGTGATGCAACAGCCGCTGCTGCGCAGCATGCGGAAGTTGCGCGGCAATTTGCTGCCACCGAAAAGGAATCGCACGTTTTTCGTGCGGCGGAGCGTCATTCCAGGCGTGTGCGCTTCCTGAAGTTTGCGCTGCCGACGATCGCATTGGTTGGCGCCGGTGTGTTTTCCTGGTTCACTTTCTTTTCCACGACCAACATTCCAAGCAATATCTCGTTGGACAGTGCCGGCATTCAGGACGGCAAGCTTGTCATGACCAATCCGAAGCTTGATGGCTTCACCAAGGACAAGCTCCCCTACAAGATGGGTGCGGAACGCGCGCTTCAGGATGTTGGTAACAGCTCCCTGATCACGCTTGAGAATATCAGCGCCGAAATTCCTGTTGGCGCGGAATTGCGTGCGCAGGTGCATGCGAAGTCAGGTCTTTATGACAATGCCAACCGTCAGCTGAAGCTGGACAACGACATAACGCTGACAACTTCAGATGGTATGAAGGCACAGTTGAAATCCGCCGATATCAATATAGAAGCGAACACGATGTCGACCGATCAGCCGGTCAGGATCGAGAATAGCAGTGCCAGTATTGTCGCAGACAGCATGAAAATTACTCAGAGCGGCAAAGTAATGGTCTTTGAAAAGGGTGTCAGGCTTGTCATTCAGCCCGCAAAGCTGCAAGAAGGTCGCAAGGAAGCCAAATCACAACAGTGATTGTGGGCCTCATGGGGATATCCCGGATTTAGGAGATTGAGACAATGTCGCGCGGGACAAGACTGATCAGCATATCGACTGTTGCATTGGGTATTTTGGCAACCTCCATGATTGGTCCTGTCGCAGCACAGGATGCGAGCAAGGCCGTTGCTCCAAACGGTATGAAGCTTTCGAGCGATCAGCCCATCCAGATCGATTCTGATCGGCTCGATGTTCACAATGACGTCGGTACAGCAACTTTTACTGGCAACGTATCGGTTGTGCAGGGCACCACGTTGATGAAGGCCGGCTCGATGGTCGTTTATTACGTGAAGAAGCCTGAAAAGACCGAAGCGGAAAAAGCTGCCGACAAAGCTGCAAAAAAGACGGAAACCAACCCTGCTTCGCCAGCAGGAGCCGGTGCTCAGGACATTGATCATATCGAGGTCAATGACAAGGTCTACGTCAAGTCAGAGGATCAGGTTGCCACGGGCGATCACGGTACGTTTGACATGAAGACCCAGGTTCTGGTCCTGACCGGTAGCAAGGTTGTTCTGTCTCAGGGCGACAATGTCGGCGTCGGCTGCAAGCTGACCGTGCAGATGAAGAGCGGACAGGCCCAGCTTGAAAGCTGCAAGAATGGCCAGACTGGCCGCGTCTCCATCGTTGTCGCACCGAAAAGTGCTCCGAAAAACTAGACCGGCGGTATAAGTGTCCCTGTTCTCGCGTCGATCCACCCAGACTCCCGTATCGCCAGACGCTCGCATTTCTCAGGAAATGCGGGCCGCTGATCCAACTGCTACGGATCGGATGAAGGGCACGCTCGTCGCGCGCGGCATCACCAAGAGCTATAATGGCCGTCAGGTGGTCAATGGCGTTTCCTTCGGCGTGCGCGCCGGTGAAGCTGTTGGTATTCTGGGTCCGAACGGCGCTGGCAAGACCACCTGTTTTTACATGGTCACCGGGCTGGTGCCTGTTGATAAGGGCAATATCGAGATCGATGGCTTTGATGTCACGACAATGCCGATGTATCGCCGTTCGCGCCTTGGCATTGGCTATCTGCCACAGGAAGCGTCCATTTTCCGTGGTCTCTCCGTCGAAAACAATATCAAGGCCGTACTCGAAGTTGTCGAGAAGGATCGCTCGGCGCGGGCACAGGAACTGGATTCCCTTTTGGAAGAGTTTCACATTGCCCATYTGCGCAAGGCCCCGGCGCTTTCGCTGTCGGGTGGTGAGCGGCGACGTCTCGAAATCGCGCGCGCTTTGGCTTCGCGGCCCAATTTCATGCTGCTGGACGAACCCTTTGCCGGTGTTGATCCGATTGCGGTGGCCGATATCCAGCAACTCGTGCGCCATTTGACCAGCCGTGGCATCGGCGTGCTCATCACTGACCACAATGTGCGCGAGACATTGAAGCTGATCGACCGTGCCTATATTATTCATGCTGGTCAGGTTCTGACCCATGGCCGTCCGGATGAAATTATTGCCAATCCGGATGTTCGGCGTCTTTATCTCGGCGATCAGTTCAAGCTTTGATTTTGTCGATTTCTGGTGACTTTTCGCCAGAAATTGCTTCCTGAGCCGTGTATCAAGACGAATTTTCCTGAAAAGAGTCGTTTTTTGCTTTGTCGGAATTGACAAGCAAGGATTGGGCCAGTTCTGTACATTGAAAAGAATTTCGTACAGGGGTCCTTGCGTTCACCATGGCATTGTCGCCAAAACTCGATTTGAGGCAAACACAGTCGCTGGTGATGACGCCACTGCTAATGCAGTCGATTCGGCTGTTGCAATTGACCTATGTCGAGCTTGAGCAATTTATCGAGCAGGAGATTGAAAAAAATCCTCTGCTGGAACGCGAGGATCCGGCAAGCGAGCATTTTTCCTTTGAAAGCAGGGGCACATCAGACGAGCGGGGACCCGGAGAGGCTGGTGATTACTCCCGGAGTGTCAATAGTGGCGACGCTGGTGAACATCGGGATGCATCCGACACGGGCGAACAGACTGAGCACTGGCTTGTCAGTGGCGAGACCACCAGCTCCGGTTCCATGTCCGATACATTCGACAGCTCGCTGGAAAATATCTTTCCCGATGACCCCGGAACCCATGATTTCATTGCAGGCGATCTTGCGACGCAGTGGAAATCATCTTCCGGTGATGGGTATGTGTCGACGGGTGGTGAAGGGTTCAACCTCGAACAGGTGACGGCTTCGCCTCTGACTTTGCGCGACCATGTGGGCGAACAGATCATCTTTGCTTTTGTTGATGCTGCGGACCGGTTGATTGCGGCGGAGCTCGCCGATCATCTTGACGAAATGGGCTATCTGCGCGCTGATGTGGATGAAATTGCCGAGAGATTGGGTGTTGATGCGGCCCATATCTGTAAGCTCGTCACAGTCTTGCAGACATTCGAACCCGCGGGCCTTTTTGCCCGCGATCTGGCTGAGTGTCTGGCCATTCAGCTCCGCGCCAAAAACCGGCTCGATCCTGCGATGACGATGCTTCTGCAGAATCTGGAACTGCTCGCCAAGCGGGATTTCCAGACCTTGAGAAAGTTGTGCCGTGTCACCGATACGGACCTTCTCGATATGCTCAAGGAGATCAGGCTGCTGGACCCGAAACCGGGAACGGCATTTTCCTCAGGCGTGGCTGATAGCATCATTCCGGACGTTCAGGTTGATATGGCGCCTGATGGGACCTGGAATATCGAACTCAATCCCGATGCTTTGCCACGCGTTCTCGTCAACAACACCTATTATGCGACGATTGCCAAAGTCACGGCATCTCCGGCCGAGAAGGGTTTTTTGAGCGAATGTTTGCAAAATGCCAACTGGTTGACCCGTAGTCTGGACCAGCGTGCGCAGACAATTTTGAAAGTGGCGACGGAAATTGTGCGCCAGCAGTCCGAGTTTTTGCAATTTGGTGTGGCACATCTAAAGCCCCTTAACCTGCGAAATGTGGCTGACGCCATCGGTATGCATGAATCAACAGTGAGCCGCGTAACCGCCAATAAATACATGCTGACGAAGCGTGGTGTTTTCGAGTTGCGCTACTTCTTCAATGCCGGAATTTCGGCCACCAAAGGCGGCGAGCAGCATTCTTCACAGTCTGTCCGGCATCAAATCAAGCTTCTTATCGACAATGAAAAGCCTGAGGATATTTTGTCCGACGATACAATTGTGGATCTTTTGAAGGGCCAGGGCGTTGATATTGCACGGCGTACCGTTGCGAAATACCGGGAAGCGATGAACATCGCTTCCTCAGTCCAAAGGCGCCGCGAGAAAAAAGCACAGGCTTCTGTGCGCAAGGGTGACGGAAACTCTGGATTCATCCGCCACACAGGTGTAGAATCGCGACGAGTGGGTAAATGAACCGGACCATAGAAGTCCGGTCAAGGGAGAGTGAAGCGCCGGTAATTTGCGTCAATTGAAGCGAAAGCGCGCCTTTGGATATGAAGAATCAGAAAGTGAAATGTGATGAATCGCTCGCATGGAATGTGCGGGATGTCTTTGCTCGTCTTACAACAACAGTGTAGATTGGCTCGGGCAATGAAAAGTCACAACGAAGGTGAGGTATCATGAGTCTGCGTGTATCTGGGAAACATATGGACATTGGTGACGCTTTCCGCATTCGCATTGACGAACGGATCGGCGAGATGGTTACCAAGTATTTCGATGGCGGATATACAGGCCACGTCACAGTGGAGAAGCAGGGGTCGCGTTTTATCGCAGACTGCCTGATCCGTCTCGATACCGGCACGGTGTTGCAGGCAGCGGGCGAGGCACAAGATCCTCAGCTTGCTTTCGATGCAGCCGGAGAACGCGTGGACAAGCGTCTTCGCCGTTACAAGCGGCGTCTGAAATCGCATCAGGCACCGGGCTCCAACGGTGTTTTCGACGATATTTCCTACCGGGTCGTAGCCCCTGTACCGGATGAGGATGAGGATATTCCGGAAGATTACGCACCGACAATCGTGGCTGAGACGTCCATGGCGCTCAGAAGCATGAGTGTCGCGTCTGCTGTGGTCGAGCTTGATCTGAAAGATAGTCCAGTGGTTGTCTTCCGCAACTCTGGAAGTACGCAGGTGAATATCGTATACCGCCGCGCTGACGGCAACATCGGCTGGATCGATCCATCGGCCGTTGCCGGTCAGAACGGCGCCGGCTCATAGGCGAAATTTGAACTACCGTCCGCGCTCTAAAAGCGCGGACGGTAATCAGGAAGGAAGAGAATAATGGATCTGGGTGATCTCATTCAGCCCGACGCTGTCCTGCCCGCATTGAAAGTCAATTCCAAAAAGCAGCTTTTGCAAATCATGTCGGAAAAGGCAGCCGCCTTGACCGGTTTGACGGAGCGGGAAGTGTTCGACACTGTCCTGCAGCGGGAGCGCCTTGGTTCGACCGGTGTTGGCAATGGCATTGCCATTCCGCATGGCAAGATCAACAGCGTGAAGCGAATTACCGGGGTCTTTGCGCAGCTCGAAACGCCTGTCGATTTCGAAGCGCTTGATGATCAGCCTGTGGATATTGTTTTCCTTCTGCTGGCGCCTGAAAATGCCGGTGCTGATCATCTGAAGGCTTTGTCACGCATTGCACGTATGCTGCGTGATCCCGAGAGAATTGCCAAATTGCGCACCGCCCATGATGCGAGCCTTATCTATGAATTGCTGACGGCGCAGCCTGCATCCAACGCCGCCTGATTCTTTTTATATTGTTTGAAGAGAAAGCTGCCTCCGGGCGGTTTTTTCGTTTCCATACATCAGGCAGCCGAAGCATGCCGGAACGGGATTTGCCAGCCGAGCCGCACACCAAGTGTGCCGCAGGCAATCAGCAGCATTCCGGCGGCCTGCGCTATTCCCAATGGATGGCCGTAAATTGCCCAGTCAACAATGATGGCGACGATCGGATAGATGAAGGTCAATACGCCGATGACAGGTGTCTGCAGGCGCGGATAGGCCGAATAGATCAGGATATAGGCAATGCCCGTATGGAAAATGCCAATGCTGGCAAGCCAGCCCCACGAAGCCAGCGGGACAGGTCCCGTCAGATTGGCAAACGGTGCGAGCATGAAAATACCGACGATGGTCTGACAAAGCACGGTGATCTCAGGGCGCTGCTCGCCAAGACCCTTGGCGAGAATCGTTGCCGCTGCATAAAGCATTGCCGCGCCGAGCGACATGACAATACCAAGAACCCAGACTGTGCTGATGGGTGCTGTGCTGCCAACAAGACCACTGGCCAGTACGACGCCAAGAAACGCGCCGAGCATCCAGATGATCTGATCACGGGTGATGCGTTCCTTGAGCAGGGTTGCGCCGATGAGGACAACGAAGAATGGTTGGATGTGATAGATGATTGTGGTGGTTGCAATGGACGTCATGCGGAAACCGGCAAAGAACGAAACCCAGCTTAGCACCATGCAAATCCCGCCAAGCGCTGCGCGTGCCAGTCGCGACCAGGAGAGCGTCCGATCAGGCAGATAGCCGCGCAGAAAGCACCATGCGCCGAGAAAGATCGTACCAAACACGCAGCGCCAGAACACAATCGTTACCGGATCAAGCCGTGTTTCCGTTGCAAATGCGCCCACCGTGCCAATGATGACCATGGCAATGGCAAGCCGGGCAGCTGGAAAACGTTCTGAAAGCGGCTCGGCCATGACGGGTCATTCCTGAATAATTGGATGCCCAGTTAGCCTCGATAGTTTCATCCAAACAAACGAATAGATTTGTAAGAAACTATTCGTTATGCTGATGGCATTATGGCCGCACCCCTTGACCTTGATCTGCTGCGAACCTTTGTTGCTGTCGTCGAAAGCGGCAGCCTTTCGGCGGCTGCGCCGCGCGTTGGCCGAAGCCAGTCAGCTGTCAGCATGCAGATGCAGCGGCTGGAGCAGGCAGTCGGCAAGCAGCTTCTGATTCGCAATCCCCGTTCCGTCGAGCCAAATTTAGCCGGCGAAAGTTTTCTGAATTATGCACGGCGGCTATTGCGATTATCGGATGAGGCGTGGGCCAATGTCACCCGCCCTGAGGAAACCGGCAGCGTGCGTCTGGGGGTGCCGGATGATTATGCGGCCTTCCTCCTGCCACCCATCCTGTCGCGGTTCGCCGCTGACCATCCGTTGGTTACTGTGGAGCTGGTGTGTGAACAATCCACATCGCTGGTAAAGGCGATTGAGGATAACCGGGTCGATCTGGCTATTGTGACACGCGTTCAAAAGCAGCCGCTTGAAATTATCCGGCGCGAACGTTTCGTCTGGGTTGCATCACCAACGCACGTTACCTGGGAAAATGACCCGCTTCCCATTGCCCTGTTCGAGTCGGGCTGTGCGGGACGCACCCATGTTTTGCAGGCGCTGGGTGATGCGGATCGCAGTTATCGCTGCACTTACTCCAGCGCCAGTCTGCTTGGTCTGATCGCCGTTGTTCAAGCGGGGCTGGCAGTGGCGGGGCTTGCCGCCTGCAGTGTACCGTCCTCACTGCGCATAGTCGGCGAGAATGAGGGCCTGCCGCCGCTGCATGACCTTGAGGTCGGGGTTATGCGTAACCCTACTTCAACGGATGCCGCTGTTAACCGGCTTGATGATTTCCTGCGGCGGAACCTTGCGCAGATAGTGTGAGTTTTAGACCCAGACGTCGTTCTGTGCTGTCCGCGCGCCACCTTCGCGGCCGGTATTGACCACCCCGCGCGGCTCGATCATCATTAAGCGAACTTCCCTCTCCGCATAGGGCTTATGCTCGACCCCCTTGGGCACCACATACATTTCACCCGGTTTGATCGTCACGGACCCATCGCGAAAATCGATGCGCAATTCGCCATCCAAAACGATGAATGCCTCATCGGTTTCCGGATGGTCATGCCAGATAAAATCGCCTTCGAGACGGGCAATCTTGAATTGATAATCGTTGAGTTCGGCCACCACTTTGGGCTGCCACTGTTCGGTGAACAGGCCAAATTTCTCGGAAAAATTGATGGCATTATAAGGCTTTGACGAACCGCTTTGCATGCATGACTCCCTTGGATAATCGCAAGCGGGAGTTATCAGCCAATCGGGAACAGCGGTCTTGTACGTTTGTGCGCAGGAAAAGACTTGTTCCAGCGTTTGCCCTTTCGGCGATAACGCTGCATCCCCGAACGGGTCTGATGTTCTTCTGCGCCGTAACCTCGCAAGGTCAAACCTGCCGGACGAGGGTGCCGATGACATTGACGATAATGCGTGCGGCGGTCAGCGCCGAGAGGCTGTCAATATCGGCGGGCGGATAGAGTTCGACAAGGTCGAATCCTGCGATACTGGCGCGCTTGCTGAGACCCGCGATCAGGTCAATGACCTGCGTGTAAGTAAGGCCACCCGGCGTACGCGCCGCCACACCTGGCATGGTGCTGGGATCAAGGCTATCGCAGTCGAGGGTAACAACAACGCGTGCTCCTTCAGGGATATGCCGGAGAGCGGCTTCGACGCCCTGAGTATGAACTTCGCGGGCAGTCACAAAACGGCTGCCATAGTGCCGGGCTGCTTCAATGTCGGTGAGGCGCGCGCTACCAACGCTGCGCAGGCCGACCTGCACAATCCCGGCGACGTGCGACATCTCGCTCGCCCGGCGCATCGGGCTCGAATAACCGTGGCGCTCGCCATGCACTTCGTCGCGCCAGTCAATATGGGCGTCTATCTGAAGAATCCAGACAGGCCCGTGATCTGCAAAGCCGGCGAGGAAGGGTATGGTGACGGAGCAGTCGCCGCCGAGCAGGATGGGTAGGGCTGGCAATGCCAGAACCGCGCGCGTCCCCGCTTCGATCCGGGCCCGGTTGCCAGCGTTGTCATACATCGTCGTTGGAATGTCACCCGTATCGACGCAACAGACCGGCTTGCCGTCAAAAAGTGGACCGCCGAGATCAAAATCCCAGTGCTCGACGAGGGCGGTATCGTCTTGGCTCGCAGCGCGGATCGCGTCGGCAGCCGAGTGATAGGCGCTGCTGTCCTTGCCGGGATAAGTGCTGCCGTGACCGGCTCCGAAGATCACCATGCGGGGCGTATGGCCCTCGGTCAGTCGTTCAGGAAACCCGAGAAAGGGAGGAAAGGCGGTCATTGTTTTTGTCAATCCGTTGCTCAGAGCAGACTTATTCAGGCCGTTTTGATTTCCGTCCATAAAGCTCAAGCCGGTGATGGATGATGTCATAGCCAAGGGCGCGGGCGATTTCTTCCTGCAACTTCTCGATCTTATCGGACTGGAATTCGATAACGTCACCCGTATCGACATCGATCAGATGATCATGATGCTCGCCATGCGCCTGTTCAAAACGCGAGGGTCCGCCATTGAAGGCGTGGCGATGGATCGCCCCCATTTCCTCCAAAAGGTTCATGGTACGATACACGGTCGAGAGCGAAATGCTGTCGTCAATTTCGATGGCCCGATGGAAGATTTTCATCGCATCCGGATGGTCTTCCGTCGAGGTCAGAATATCGAGAATGATTCGGCGGGGGCGGGTGATCCGAACGCCCGCCTTGCGTAGCTCTTTCTCGTAATCCGGCTTCTGATTGAGTGCATGTTTCATGAGCGTGATTATGCGCCAGAACGCGTTCAGTTGCAAAGATTCTCAACTGGCTCGCCCAGATATCGGCATTGTTACACAGAATTTCGGTGATTGGAGCAACCGACGTGCCAGTCTGCTGGTGAAAATTTCTTTTTGCAAATCATTTGCATTTGCATTGACGAATGAAAAATCGAACGTTATGGAGTAACAATGGCGCTGAAAAAGCCGCGCCATTTTCCCTTGTATGCTGGAGGCGATATGAGATTTTACCGACTGTTGATTGCTGTTTTTGCTCTTTTCATGATTCTCGGCCCGGCATCCGCTGCTGATGGCAAGAAATTCAAGGTGGTCACCACCTTCACAATCATTGCCGATATGGCACGCAATGTTGCGGGTGATGCAGCCGATGTGGATTCGATCACCAAGCCCAATGCGGAAATTCACGATTACCAGCCCACACCCGGTGATATTCTGAAAGCACAGGACGCCAATCTCGTTCTCTGGAATGGTCTTGGCCTTGAGCGCTGGTTCGAAAAATTCTTTGTCAACGTGAAAAACGTGCCAAGTGCTGTTGTCAGCGAAGGCGTTGAGCCCATGGGTATTTCCGAGGGCCCCTATGAGGGCAAGCCAAATCCCCATGCGTGGATGTCGCCCAATGCCGCTCTGGTCTATGTGGAGAATATCCGCAAGGCCCTCGGCAAATATGACCCTGATAATGCGGCAATCTATGACCGCAATGCTGCGGCCTATTCGGATAAGATCAGGGCAACCGTCGCGCCCATCCGCGAAAGCCTTGCTGCCGTTCCTGCCGAGCATCGCTGGCTTGTGACCAGTGAAGGTGCCTTCAGCTATCTCGCGCGTGATTTCGACATGAAGGAGCTTTACCTCTGGCCCATCAATGCGGATCAGCAGGGTACGCCCCAACAGGTTCGTAAGGTGATCGACAAGGTGCGCGCTGAAAAAATTCCGGTTGTGTTCAGCGAAAGCACGATTTCCGCATCGCCCGCCAAGCAGGTGGCGCGCGAGACCGGCGCGAAATATGGCGGTGTCCTCTATGTCGATTCGCTCAGCGATCCCGATGGACCGGTGCCGACCTATCTCGACCTGTTGCGAACCACGGCGCAAACCGTTGCCAAAGGATTTACCCAGTGAGCGCAACCTCCCAAGCGCCCGCCAGTCCCTCCGCCGCAAAGCGAGGGGCTGGCCTCTCCGTACATGACGTCACCGTCACCTATCGCAATGGTCATACAGCCCTGCGCAATGCAAGTTTTGATATTCCCCGTGGTTCCATCACCGCGCTGGTGGGTGTCAATGGCAGCGGCAAGTCCACCCTGTTTAAGGCAATCATGGGCTTTGTCCCGCTTGCCAAGGGATCGGTATCGATCCTTGGTGAAAAGGCGGGACAGGCGCTGAAGCGCAATGTCGTTGCCTATGTCCCGCAGAGCGAGGATGTCGACTGGAATTTTCCTGTACTGGTCGAGGACGTCGTGATGATGGGACGTTACGGCCATATGAACTTTCTGCGTATACCCAAGAATCGCGATCAGCACATGGTGACGGCGGCGCTGGAACGGGTCGGTATGACCGATTTCCGCAAGCGCCAGATCGGCGAACTCTCCGGTGGCCAGAAGAAGCGGGTGTTTCTGGCTCGCGCGCTGGCACAGGAAGGGGAAATTATTCTGCTGGATGAGCCATTTACCGGCGTCGACGTGCGCACCGAAGAGGCGATTATCGGCCTGCTCCGATCACTGCGCGATGATGGCAAGGTTATGCTGGTCTCCACCCACAATCTCGGCAGTGTCCCCGAATTCTGCGACCGGGCAGTGCTGGTCAACCGCACGGTTCTTGCCTCTGGTCCGACCAAAAAAGTGTTCACGCAGGCCAATCTGGAAATGACTTTCGGCGGAGTCCTCAGGCACTTCATTTTGGGTGGTGTTGATTTGCATGATGACGCCGACCCGCGCAGCGTGACTGTGCTTAGCGATGACGAACGCCCATTCGTTATCTATGGCGAGCCCAAGAGTGGCAAAGGCAAGTCGCAGCCATGATTCAAATCCTGCTTGAACCATTCTCCTATAATTACATGGTCAATGCCATGTGGGTAAGCGCCCTGGTTGGCGGCGTGTGCGCCTTCCTGTCTGCCTATCTGATGCTGAAAGGCTGGTCGCTAATTGGCGATGCGCTCTCCCATTCCATCGTACCGGGCGTTGCCGGTGCCTATATGCTCGGCCTGCCCTTTTCCATCGGTGCGTTCTTCTCCGGTGGTCTGGCCGCCATTGCCATGCTGTTTCTCAACCAGCGAACGAAGCTGAAAGAGGATGCCATTATCGGTCTTATCTTTACCTCTTTCTTTGGGCTCGGCCTGTTCATGATGTCGTTGTCACCGGCCTCGGTGAATATCCAGACCATTGTGCTCGGCAACATTCTCGCCATCACGCCTGAAGACACGTTGCAACTGGTCATCATTTGCGGCGTCTCGCTCGCCGTCCTTCTCGTCAAATGGAAAGATCTGATGGTGACGTTCTTCGATGAAAACCACGCCCGCTCAATCGGTCTCAATCCACCTATGCTCAAAATCCTGTTCTTCACGCTGCTCAGCGCATCGACGGTTGCGGCCATGCAGACAGTGGGCGCGTTTCTGGTTGTAGCCATGGTCGTTACGCCAGGCGCAACAGCCTATTTGTTGCACGACCGTTTCCCACGCCTGATCCAGACGAGCGTGGCCATCGGTGCCCTGACCAGTTTTGTCGGCGCCTATCTGAGCTATTTTCTCGATGGCGCGACCGGCGGCATTATCGTTGTGCTGCAAACGCTCGTCTTTCTCACCGCCTTTGTTTTCGCCCCCAAACACGGAACACTTGCCGCGCGCCGCCGTGCCAAACTGGCACTGGAGGAGGGGGCATGAGCGATCTTGTCCAGCTTCTGTTACAGCCTTTCAATTTCGGCTTCATGCAGCAGGCCTTTATCATCACGCTTCTGGTAGCCATCCCCATGGGCCTGCTCTCTCCCTTTCTTGTTCTGAAAGGCTGGTCGCTGATGGGCGATGCCATCTCCCATGCGGTGCTGCCCGGTGTGGTCCTTGCCTATATCGCGGGCATACCACTTGCCATCGGCGCTTTTGCTGCGGGTATGATCTGTGCGCTGGCAACCGGCTTTCTCAAGCAGAACAGCCGCGTCAAGGAAGACACGGTTATGGGCGTGGTATTCTCCGGCATGTTTGGGCTTGGCATCGTGCTTTACACCAAGATCCAGTCAGACGTGCATCTCGACCATATTCTGTTCGGCGATATGCTGGGGGTGGCATGGAGTGATATTGCCGAGACGGGCGTCATTGCAGCGGTCACTTTGCTGGCCTTGGGCATCTGGCGGCGCGATCTACTGCTGCATGCCTTTGATCCGCAGCACGCGCAGGCTATCGGCCTGCCGGTCAAATTCCTGCACTATGGCCTGCTCTGCATCCTGTCGCTTACCATCGTCGGTGCACTCAAGGCCGTTGGTATCATCCTTGCCGTTGCAATGCTGATCGCGCCGGGATCGATTGCATTCCTGCTGACCAGACGCTTCGAGCAGATGCTGCTCGTCTCAGCGGCGGTTGCCGTGGTGACGTCGCTCGCCGGTATCTATCTGAGTTTCTTCCTCGATAGTGCTCCCGCACCGACTATCGTGCTTCTGCTGACAGCAAGCTTCATTCTGGCGTTTCTCATTTCCAGAAAAAGAACCGCCGCCAGCGCAGAAGCGCAGGCGGCGGAGTAGATAATCAGGTCAGCGGCTTATGGGCCGCCGACTATTTTCCCGGCACAACTTCCACAAGCACCTTGTGTTCGCCTGATGTCTCAAGCGGAATGCCCGCATCGGCCTTCGCCAGCTTCTTGCCATCCACAGTGATTTTGCTGCCGCCCTTGGCGGCTGGTTTCACCTCGACCGTATAACGCGCCTTGCCGTTGCGCAGGACGAAGCTGAAGCCATCGGTCCATGCGGTTGGCAGGGCAGGATCGACGAACAGCCGGTCATTCTGGCGGCTGATGCCGAGAATGCCTTCCGTCGCCACCCGGTAGAGCCAGCCAGCAGAACCCGTGTACCAGGTCCAGCCACCGCGTCCGCGCATCGGATCAACCGAATAAACGTCAGCAGCGACAACATAGGGCTCAACCCGATAGGATTCGGCCTTATCGGCATCCAGCGAATGGTTCACCGGATTGAGTTTGCTGAACCAGCGATAGGCTTCATCGGCATTGCCGAGCTTTGCCATGGCAAGCACAGCCCAAGTGGCCGCATGGGTGTATTGACCGCCATTTTCGCGCACGCCCGGCGGATAGCTCTTGATATAACCCGGATCGTGACGCGATTTGTTGAAGGGCGGTGTGAACAGCTTGATGATATCCACTTCGTCATCCACCAGATGCGTCGCCACAGACTGCATCGCCTGCTTGGCACGATCCGCATCGCCGTAACCCGAGAGCACGCTCCAGGACTGGGCGATCGAGTCAATCTTGCACTCCTCGCTCGTCTTGGAACCCAGAGGCGAACCGTCATCGAAATAGCCGCGGCGGTACCATTCACCGTCCCAGCCATCTTTTTCAAGCGCGGCCTTGAGGCTTTCAATATGGGCTTCCCATCGCTTGACACGGTCAGTGTCTTTGCGCTGACGGGCAATCGGCAGAACATCGCGCAAGGTGCTGATCAGGAACCAGCCCAGCCAGATACTCTCGCCCTTACCTTCTTCGCCGACACGGTTCATGCCGTCGTTCCAGTCGCCGGTGAGCATGAGTGGCAGACCATGCGAACCAGTGCGAGCAATGGCGAGATCAAGCGCCCGCGCCGCATGTTCATAGACTGTTACTTTATCACCAGCGATTACCGGCTGGTAGAAAGCGTCATGTTCGCCATTTTCCAGAGCCTTGCCCTCGATGAAGGCGATCTGCTCATCCAGAATGCTCATGTCGCCAGTTACCGAGGTGTAGTGCGCAATGGCATAGCCAAGCCAGACCACGTCATCGGAAATCATCGTCCGCACACCGGCGCCTGAGGTTGGCAACCACCAGTGTTGAACATCGCCTTCCTTGAACTGGCGGGCAGCGACATTCAGGATCTGGTGACGGGCCAGAGACGGATCAAGCACCAGCATGGACAAGGTATCCTGCAACTGGTCGCGGAAACCGAAGGCACCACTGGCCTGATAGAAGGCCGTGCGTGCCCAGATGCGGCAGGCAAGGCTCTGATAAGGCAGCCAGCGATTGACCATCACGTCGAACGCGTCATCAGGCGTATCCACCTGCAAACCGTCGAGGAAGCCGGTCCAGATTGCCTTGGAAGCGGCAAGCGTCTTTTCAAACGGCTTTTTCAGCTGTTCGGTGAGAACACGGCGGGCTTCTGTGGCACCGGCAGTATCGCCGATATAGAACAGGATTTCCTTGGTCTCTCCGGCTGCGATTTCCACATCGACAGACATTGCCGCACAGGGATCGCCGCCCGCTTCAACCACATTTGACAGGGTTTTTGCCTGTAGCACAGCCACGGGTTGATCAACCGACCCCAATGGGCCGAAGAACTCTGTCCTGTCAGATGTCACCGATTGCGGCTTCACGTTTGAGGCAAAGAACGCCACGTGATCTTTCCGGTCAGCGCCATAGGGATTGCGGGCAAACAATGCACCGCTTTCCACATCGTGCGATGGCACAATGAACGGCGCCGTTTTCGCCCGGGAATTGCCAAGCATCCACTCAACAAAACCATAGACGCGCAGTCGTTTGGCCGTTCCGCCATTATTGGTGATCTTGAGACTGGACACACGCACCGGCATTTCCGTATCGATCGTGTGGGTCAGTTCCAAGCCAACATTGCCATGGCGCGACAGGAACGTCGAATAGCCCTGTCCATGGCGTGTTTCATACTGCACCGA
>NZ_JBFRDN010000026.1:0-74367 GCF_052113785.1 Phyllobacterium sp. TAF24
GAGATCACATTGGCATCAACGCTTTATCACAACTTGCAACGTTTCAAATTTTGCAAAGACGGTATTGTAGGCTGATCTCCCCCCTTGTGGGGGAGATGTCCGACAGGACAGAGGGGGGTGCAAACCCTCACCCAATATGCTGAACTACATATCCAAGCGCGTCCTGATCGGCATCCTCACACTGCTGGCCGCTTCAATCGTCGTTTTCATCATGCTCGAAATCGTCCCCGGTGATCCGGCACGGCTGATGCTCGGCATGAATGCGACGGAGGATGCTGTTCAGGCGCTGCAACAGCAGATGGGCCTCGATCAGCCCTTCCTCGCCCGTTATTTCAGCTGGATCGGCGGTCTGCTGACTGGAGACTTCGGCAAGTCCTATACCTATTCAGTCCCAGTTCTGAGTCTCATCACCGAACGTATCGCCGTTTCCCTGCCCCTCGCGCTGATCTCGCTGTTTCTCTCCACCATCATTGCCATTCCGGTCGGCCTGTTTTCCGCCGCGCGGCGTGGTACGCTTGCCGATAGCGGCACAATGGGCATTGCGCAAATCGGCGTTGCCATACCCAATTTCTGGTTCGCGCTGCTCTTGGTCTACGTCTTCGCCGTCACCTTGCGGCTTGTTCCTGCAGGCGGGTTTCCCGGATGGAATGCCGGATTATGGGCCGGGTTCAAATCGCTGATCCTGCCCTCCATCGCGCTTGGCCTGCCGCAGGCGGCTATTCTTGCCCGTGTTACCCGCTCCGCCCTGCTTGATGTGCTTGGCGAGGACTATATCCGCACCGCCCGCGCCAAAGGGCTTTCGCGCCGCAAGGTGCTTTATCGCCATGCCCTGCGTAACGCGCTTATTCCCATCCTCACCATTCTCGGCCTGCAATTTGCGTTTCTGCTGGCCGGTACGATTATCATCGAGAACGTGTTTTACCTGCCCGGCCTTGGCCGTCTGGTGTTTCAGGCCATCACCCAGCGCGATCTGATCGTGGTTGAAGGCGTGGTCATGCTGCTGGTGGCCACGGTCATTCTGGTCAATCTGCTTGTTGACCTCTCCTACGCGCTTGTCGATCCGCGCCTGCGGGGCCGGTCATGAGCGCAGCGACCGAATGGCAAGCCAATATCTCGAAAGCATTTTCTAACCGCTCTTTTGTGATCGGCCTGATCATCACCGTCCTGCTTCTCTTGATGGCGATAGTTTCGCTCTTTTGGACGCCCTATGCCGTCGGTTCGTTTGACATTCTGGGCAAACTGAAAGGCTCATCATCGGCCCATTGGCTCGGCACTGACCATTTCGGCCGCGATATCCTGTCGATGATCATGGTTGGCAGCCGCAATTCCATCGCCGTTGCTTTGGTTTCCGTGCTCATCGGTGCCGGTATCGGTGTGCCGCTTGGCCTGTGGGCAGCGGCAAGAGGCGGTATCATCGATGAAGCACTGATGCGTTTCAATGATCTGGTCTTTGCCTTTCCCGCGCTGCTTTCTGCCGTGATGATCACCGCCGTGTTCGGGCCGGGCGCTATCAACGCCATCATTGCCATTGGCATTTTCAATATTCCGGTGTTCGCCCGTGTCGCGCGCGGCTCGGCGCTGTCGCTTTGGCCGCGTGAATATATTCTGGCGGCCAGAGCTTCAGGTAAAGGCAGTGCGCGCATCACCGTCGAGCACATCCTGCCTAACATGATGAACATTCTTGTCGTGCAGGGCACCATCCAGTTTTCCCTTGGCATTCTGGCGGAGGCCGGCCTGTCCTATGTCGGGCTTGGTTCCCAGCCACCCATGCCAAGCTGGGGGCGGATGCTGTTCGAAGCACAGACAATGATTGGCCTGGCACCACATATGGCACTCTACCCCGGCCTTGCCATCGTCATCACCGTGCTTGGCCTCAATCTGCTTGGCGATGGTCTGCGCGACGTTCTCGACCCGAAAATGCGGCGGGAGCGCTCATGAACCTCCTCGAAATCAGCAAGCTATCGCTGCGGATCGGTGCCTTCGAAGCGCTGAAAGGCGTCGATCTCTCTGTCAATGTGGGTGAAATCCGCGCACTTGTCGGCGAATCCGGCTCGGGCAAATCCATGACAGCGCTCAGCATCATGAAGCTGCTGCCAACAGGGGCGCGAACCCAAGGGCAAATCCGTTTTGACGGCAAGGACCTGCTTGCTACCAGCGAAGCCGATATGTGCCGCCTGCGCGGCAATGAGATCGGCATGGTGTTTCAGGAGCCGATGACTGCCCTCAACCCGGTCAAAACAATTGGCGAGCAGGTGGCGGAAGGCATAAGGCTGCACACCGGCGCAACCCGCGCCATTGCCGAGGAGCAGACCCGAGCCATTCTCGATCGCGTCGGCCTGCCCTTTGCAAAGTTTCCGCTCAGCCGTTATCCGCACGAACTTTCCGGCGGTCAGCGCCAGCGCGTGGTGATTGCCATCGCCTGTGCACTCAAACCCCGTTTGCTGATCGCCGATGAACCCACCACCGCGCTTGACGTTGTCCTGCAGGCGCAGATTCTCGAGCTTCTGCAAAGCCTTGTCGATGAGGAACGCATGGGCCTGCTGCTCATCAGCCATGATCTGGCTGTTGTCGCTGACATGGCCCACTCCATCACCGTGCTGCGGCATGGCGAGGTGATGGACAATGGCGAAACCGCGCAAATCCTCACCGAACAGACACATCCCTATACCCGCCAGCTCGCGCAGGCTTCCATGCATGTGCCGGAGCGTTCGCCTGAGCATCCGCACCACGCTGCCAATAACGGGCCTTTGCTTGCTATCCGTGATCTGTCACGCACCTATCCGGGCCGACGTATTGGTCTGTTTGGCCGTGATCCGGAATTCACCGCGGTTGATAATGTCAGCTTTGACATCAAGCCGGGACAATCGACGGCATTGGTCGGCCGTTCCGGTTGCGGTAAATCCACCCTCGCCCGCATGGTACTTGCGCTTGACCGGCCCACATCGGGCCAAATCCATTTCGCTGGACGCCGGATTGATGAGCTTACACAAAACGACCTACGCCCGGTCAGGCAGAATATGCAGGTGGTTTTCCAGGACCCCTATGGCTCGTTCAATCCCCGGCACAAGGCCGAGCGGCTGGTTTCCGAACCATTGTTTTTGATTGATCGGGAACTGAGCGAAAAGGAAAAACGTGACCGGGTAGACCGCGCACTTGAACGCGTTGGCATTCCGCGTGCTGATAAGGACAAATATCCGCATGAATTCTCAGGCGGTCAGCGCCAGCGGCTTGCCATCGCGCGGGCCATCATCACCGAACCAAAACTCATCGTCGCCGATGAGCCGGTTTCGGCGCTTGATGTTTCAATCCGCGCGCAGATCCTTGACCTTTTCGCCGATCTGAATGACCGGCTTGGCATCGCCTATCTGTTCATCACCCATGATCTCGCCGTTGCGCGGGCGATTACTGACACGGTGATAGTCATGTCCGAAGGCAAGATTGTTGAGCATGGCAAAACCGATGAAATTCTGCTTCACCCGCGATCCGAGGCAGGACGTGCATTGGTGAAGGCATCACCGGATTTGCACAAGGCCCTCGCCCGCCGTATCGGCGAACAGGGCTAAAATAATCCGAGGAAAAAGAATACCAAAAGAACAACCATGAAGAGCGCCGTCGCAACACTGTAAACCCGCAGCGCCGCATCGATATCTTCCCCCCCCGCGTCACGGCGACCTGCACCATTGAGCATCGGTTCGTTGGCGATCACACCGCCATAGATACGCGGACCGGCAAGAGCAACGTCGATGGCCCCCGCCATGGCTGCCTCAGGCCAGCCCGCATTGGGCGAGCGATGCAGGCGCGCATCGCGCATCATCACATTGAACGAACGGCTGGCCGCCTTGCCGCCCCGTAGAATCCATGCGGCCGCAGCGATGAGCAGACCCGTCAACCGCGCGGGAATCCAGTTGGCAACATCATCAAGTCTGGCAGCAAACCGGCCAAAATCGCGGTGGCGGTCATTGAGATGGCCGATCATCGAATCCGCCGTGTTCAGCATCTTATAGGCCAAAAGACCCGGCAAGCCGAACAGTGCGTACCAGAAGGCCGGTGCGATAATCCCGTCAGACGTGTTCTCAGCGAGGCTTTCAATCGCAGCGCGTGTAATCGCCGGTTCGTCAAGCACCTGTGGGTCGCGCCCGACGATCATCGATACCGCACGGCGTGCGCCCACCAACCCGTCATTGCGCAGGGCATCAGCCACCCGCGCCACATGCTCGCCAAGGCTCTTTTGCGCCAGAAACACCGCCACGATCAAAGCTTCGATCAGACCGCCAAATGGCGGGATCATCGTCAGCAGCCAATGGATGAGCGCACCAATACCAGCCGCCAGAAGCAGCAGCGCAAGCATGCTGAAAAAGCCGTCACGTCGCTTGTCCTGCTCCGTATTGCCAGCCTTGTTGAAACGCTTGTCGATAAAGGAAATTGCCTTGCCGAACAGCACGACGGGATGCGGGATTCTTTGCCAAAGCCAATCGGGGTCGCCGACATAACGGTCTGCGAGCAAGGCAAGAAACAGAATCAAGAGGTTGATTTCCATGGATGATTCGATCCCGTTGATTCAAAATATCAGCTTCGGATAGTGTCCAGAGCTATAAGGCTACGCTGCCGAAAAGTCTCTGCGTCATTCTCATCCAATGGCAGACCAAAACGCAACCAATGCGGCGCATAGGCAAATTTCCGCACCAATACATGCTGGGTGCAAAGCGCTTCAAACAGCGCATGGGCACGCTCGTGCTCGACCAGCGCAAACAGATCAGTACCGCCGATTTCCTTCAGCCCTGTCTTGGTGAAAACCGCACTCAGCAACCCACGACGATGCGTCAGCCGGTCCGTGAAAACACGCAGAGCACCCTTGTCCGTAAACGGGTGTTTGGCGATGACAAGTGCGGGGCCTGATACCGCCCATGGACCCATCCGCCTTGTCAGTTTTGCTGCAATGGCGGGGCTAGTCAGAGCAAAGCCAAGACGCAAGCCAGCCAGCCCGAAAAACTTGCCAAATGATTTGAGCGCGATCAATCCATCCCCACCGCAATGGACAGCGATACTGATTTGAGGGTGTGGATCGGCAAAAGCTTCATCGACAATCAAAAACCCTCCGCGCACGCGCAACGTCTCGGCAAGATGAAGCAGCGCATCTTTCGCAATAATACGGCCATCGGGATTGTTCGGATTAACGACGACAGCTACTTTCGCCGATTGTGGAATAGCATCGACACTGTCACACAACGTCACTTTCCAACCTGCCTGTTCGAAAGTTGACTGGTGCTCCTGATAGGTCGGGCCCACGATTGCCACTTCACCGCGCTCAACCAGATCAGGCATGATCTGGATCAGGGCCTGCGTGCCGGGTGCGGCAGTTATCGCTGCTTCATCAGCAACACCGTAATAGCTGCGGGCCGCATCAAGCGCCGATGCGAGCAGGCTTTCATCGGGCAAGCGGTTCCACACATCCGAAGCAATGGACGGTAGGGGAAAAGCCTCCGGGTTGATGCCGGTGGAAAGATCGATCCAACTTTCGCGCGTTCCGCCAAAGCGGCTTATGGCGCGATCAAGCGCGCCGCCATGCTCAATCTGCATCATCCGGCCATATCGATCATATGCATGTAGGAACCTGATACAGAGCCAACCCGCAGACCCATCTCACCAAGATCTTCACCCAGCGCATCGCGAACACGGAACAAGCGCTCGGCGTTACCCTCACGGACAATACTGGCATAGTGAAATTCATGGGCGTTAAACGGAAATGCGAAGGGTGATGCCGCCAGCGGTTCAACCCGCCGATAGCCCAGATGCAGCTTGCGCTTGGCAAAGCTGGTTTCCACTGGCAGCAGCCCAAGCATGGCATGGGTTTTCCCCGATGCATCTTCGATGCTTTCGCCCAGCACCATGTAACCACCGCACTCGCCATAAACAGGGATACTGCGTTCCGCCGCCTGCCTTATTCCTCCGGCAAAATTCGATGCGGCAGACAATTGTTCCGCATAAAGTTCGGGATAACCACCCGGCAGATAGACCGCGTCACTACCCACCGCTGGCGCTTCGTCGTTCAGCGGTGAAAAGAAACTGATCTGCGCACCGCGCCGCCGCCAGCCGTCGAGCAGATGCACATAGGAAAAGGCAAAGGCATTGTCACGCGCAACGGCAACATGCTGGCCGAGTGGCGGCACACGGGCAATATTGGCCATGGATTCCGCCGGGCCGAAACGCCCCGCAATATGCTGAAGCGCCGCCAGATCAATCTGCGTGCTCATCACCGCGCCCGCATGAGCCATGAAAGCATCGAGGTCCGCATGTTCTCCCGCTTGAACAAGTCCGAGATGCCGCTCCGGCAAATGCAGTTTCGCATCGCGCATAATGGCACCGAGAATCGGGATACCCACAGGCTGCAGCGCTGCACGCAACATCGCCTCATGCCGTGCGCTGCCAACCCGGTTGAGAATAAGCCCTGATATCATCACCTTGCGGCGAAAATCCCTGAATCCGCTGACAAGCGCAGCAATCGAATGGGATTGCTTGGCACAATCCAGCACCAGAATAACCGGTAGCGAGAGATGCACGGCGAGATCAGCTGCCGAACCCGTACCATCAAGCGCACCGTCAAACAGCCCCATCATGCCTTCTACAACCAGCGTCTTGCCACCCTCCGTATGGCGGGACGCCAAAGCGCTGATCAGATCAGGCCGCATGGCCCATGGATCAAGATTGATGCATGGCACACCTGATGCAACGCTATGATAGGCAGGGTCGATATAATCAGGGCCAGCCTTGGCAGGCGCAATCTTGGCGCCAAGGTCGCGCAGTGCGCGCAGCAATCCCAATGTCACCGTGGTCTTGCCGCTGCCCGAGGATGGTGCGGCGATGATAAAACCTTTCATCCCGCATCCTTTTCGCGGCGTGTTCCGAGCGGATCAACCTGCAGCTCCCGGCCATCCAGAGCGCCCAGCCAATCCAGCGCCGCGCGCAGCCGCACCACTTCGCCGATCACCACAATTGCCGGTGGCCGCAAGCCCGCCTGCTCCACATCGCGCTCGGCCTGAGCAAGCGTCGTTTCCAGCACTTTTTGTTCGCCCGTCGTGGCATTGCAGACAAAAGCCATGGGTTCATCTTTCGAGCGGCCCGCCGCAATCAGCTTGGCGGCAATCGTGCCTATATGCTTCATCGCCATATACATGACGATGACGGATGATCCCTTGGCAATACTCGCCCAGTCCATCGTATCGGGGATCAGGCCTGTTGCATCATGGCCGGTCAGAAAGGTCACGCTCTGGTTGGTCTCGCGATGGGTAACCGGAATGCCCGCATAGGCAAGCCCCCCAATGCCAGCGGTGATTCCCGGAACGATCCGGAAGGGCACCCCATGTTCAACCAATGTCAGGGCCTCTTCGCCGCCACGTCCAAACACGAAAGGGTCGCCGCCCTTCAGGCGCAGCACCCGTTTGCCTTCCTTGGCCAATTCCACCAGTCGCAAGGATATATCCCGTTGCTGCGGCGACGGCTTGCCGCCGCGCTTGCCCGCATATTCACGCTCTGCGTGTGGCCTTGCAAAGGAAAGGCATTCCTCATTCACCAGCGCGTCATAGACAATGACATCTGCCTGCTCGAGTGCATTGACCGCATGCAGCGTCAAAAGGCCGGGATCACCCGGACCAGCCCCGACGAGCCAGACATGGCCCGCTTCAAACTTCGGCAATTTTGCTGTCACTGCGCTCATCGCGCTCCCCGTATTTGCTGTTTTGCGCATAGCATAATTTTTCGCCTTGCAAGCATGAACTTATCGGAAAAATCATGCAACTCTATCCCAAGCTGGTCTATAAGACGCGCATGAGCGACGAACCCGATGCCGGAATGCGGAAACCCGATGATACCAGCCCCACGCCCCTGCGCCGGGGGTGGACCACGGGTGCCTGTGCAACGGCTGCAACCAAAGCTGCGTTGATTGCATTGATTACTGGCGAATTTCCCGATCCCGTTGCCATTATCCTGCCGAAGGGCGAAGTGCCGCATTTTCCGCTGGCACTCGAATCAATCGGCGATGGCTATGCCATAGCCGGTATCGTCAAGGACGCCGGGGATGACCCTGACGTTACCCATGGCGCCACCATCATCTCGACCGTTTACCCCGCTGCTCCCGGCAGTGGCATCCAGTTTGTCGCTGGTGACGGGGTTGGGACCGTCACCTTGCCCGGCCTGCCGATCCAGCCGGGGGAAGCAGCGATCAATCCTGTACCTCGCGCCATGATGACAGCGATCTGCGAGGAAATCTGCGCGCAATATGAACTGCCCGCCGATCTCGTCATTACGATCTCCGTGCCTGAGGGCGAGGAACTCGCCAAACAAACCTGGAACCCGCGCCTTGGCATTGTTGGCGGCATTTCCATTCTCGGCACGACAGGCGTCGTCCATCCCTTTTCCTGCGCCGCGTGGATACACTCGATCCACAGGGGCATTGATGTTTCCCGTGCAGCGGGCCTCACCCATGTGCTGGCAGCGACGGGTTCGACCTCGGAAGATGCGGCACAGGCCATTTATGATCTGCCTGAAATCGCGCTTCTGGATATGGGCGATTTTGCCGGTGGCCTTCTGAAATATCTGCGGGTGCATCCCATCGACAAGCTGACCATCGCTGGTGGCTTTGCCAAACTGACCAAGCTTGCACAAGGTGCGCTTGATCTGCATTCGGCGCGCAGTCAGGTGAGTATGGAATTTTTGGCCAATGAAGCGGAAAAGCTTGGATTCGACCAGAATATGAGGGACCAGATTCTGAATGCCAATACCGCGCAGGAAGTGCTTGAAATGACTCTGGGTTTGGGCATCGACCTGCCGAAATCCATTGCCGAGAAAGCCAAGGCGGTGGCGCTGGCAACGCTTAAAGGCGCGCCTGTGGAGGTGGAAATGATCGTGACTGACCGCAAAGGGACGATCCTTGCCCGCCTCTGACCATCCGATTCTCATTCTTGGTGGAACAGCTGAAGCGGCGAAACTGGCCGCCGCGCTTGTCGCCTTGGGTTATCGCACAATCTCGTCACTGGCGGGCCGCACCAGCAATCCCGCGAAAATTGAGGGCGAAGTACGCACCGGCGGCTTTGGCGGCGCTGAGGGCCTTGCCGATTATCTGCGCAGGGAAAATATCGCGCTGCTGGTCGATGCCACACACCCCTTCGCCACGCAAATCTCCGACAATGCCATTGCGGCGGCTGATGTCACCGGCATTCCTTTTGTCCGTTTGGAGCGGCCCGACTGGCGGCGCAAGCCCGGTGATATCTGGATCAGCGTAGCGACACTGGAAGAGGCCGTTGCCGCTGCTCCCTCCAAGGCGCGGATATTACTGGCGCTCGGCCGCCAGCACATCGCCCCCTTCTCCAAACGGCGGGATGTGTTTTTTGTCGTGCGGATGATCGATCCGCCGGAAACACCCTTGGACCTCTTCGATTTTGAACTGGAATTGTCCAAGCCGGGCAAAAAGGACGAGGAAGCCGCGTTTCTCACCCGCAAACGGCTGACGCATATTATCTGCCGCAATTCCGGTGGCGCCGCATCCTATGCAAAAATATCCGCAGCGCGGGAGCTTGGCCTACCCGTTATCATGATTGAACGGCCACATCGCCCCGGTGCTCATGCTTTGCCTGATACGGACAGTGTGCTGCGTTTTGTGGTGGAGATGTTGGGGTAAGTTGGCTGAGTATGCTGGGTGGGTCGTTCGAGGTTGATGGTTCGCGGTTCGACAAGCTCACCATGAGGGAGATGGGTGGATGCAACGCTAATCGCAAAGACTGTAGAGATCGCAATTCACAAAAGTTGCAGAACTTGGCTCCCCTTCATCACCCCTCTCCCTCATGGTGAGCTTGTCGAACCACGAACCACGCCCCCACCCACGCCAAAACAACCCGCACCTACTCCCTCACTCAGACCGTGAGCGCAGTGTGTGGCTGTGATCCTTGTGATAAAGCGCGGAATCGCGAAACGCATCGGCTGACAGGCCCTTGCCGACAAAGATCATCGCAGAGCGGGTCAGGCCCGAATCCTTCACCTTGCCCGCAATATTGGCAAGCGTTCCATGGATGAATTGCTCGTCCGGCCAGCCAACCCGGTAAGCCACGATCACAGGACAATCGGCACCATAAAGCGGCGTCAGCTCAGTCTCGATTTTCGTCAGATTGCGGATGGAAAGATGAATGACCAGCGTTGCGCCGGATCTACCGAGCGTTGCCAGATCCTCACCCTCCGGCATGGCTGATGATTTCATTGAGGTGCGCGTGAGAACAATGGTCTGGCAGACCTCGGGAACCGTCAATTCCTTTTTCAGCGCTGCGGCAGCCGCCGCAAAGGCTGGAACACCCGGCGTCACATCATATTCAATGCCAAGCGCATCAAGCCGCCGCATTTGCTCGGCGACAGCGCCATAGATCGAGGGATCGCCGGAATGAACCCGCGCCACATCCTTGCCTTCCGCGTGCGCCCGTTCAAACTCGGCAATGATCTCGTCGAGCGTCAATGAGGACGTATCGACAACCCGCGCACCCTCAGGCACTTCGGCAACCATCTCGGGCGGTACTAGCGAGCCCGCATAAAGACACACCGGGCAGGACTGGATCAGTTTCAGACCGCGCACGGTGATAAGATCGGGCGCGCCGGGACCGGCGCCAATGAAATGAACGGTCATTGTCTTACGTCTTTCTTGCCGCCAATGCAGCTGTTGCATGGGCAGACTTCGTCTTGCCGATCACCAATTCACCAGCCGGGCCAGCGGCAGTGAGTGCAGCGGCTTCTGCTATACCATGACTGCCTGTCAGCTCGAATACACGCTGCGACGGGTTGGCAAGCCGTGGCGTTTGCTCCTCCAGCGTTGCAGCGTCAAAGCAGAGGAAGGGCAAACCCCATCGCTCGGCCAGCTGAATGATAGCTGTCTCGCCAGCACGCGCGTCTATCGAATAGATACCTGATAGATCGTCAGAATTTATCCCGGCCGCTTTCAAAACAGTCTCGGCAAGGGCCAAAAGCTCCTGCGGATCGCATCCCCGCTCGCAGCCCACGCCAAGCATGTAACCAATGTCTGACATCAATGGGACTTGTGCAGCTCTTCCGGCGTCACGCCGAGCAGGTCCGCCGTCCGGCGGATGAGATTGGCTTCCTTGGGATCAAGATCATCGTCCGCATTGGCGATGGCGAGAAGATGGCGCAGGAGCATCACCTTGCGCTCAAAGGGCACGTCCGCAAAAGCCAGCGCCGCCTGTTCGCTCGACGTTTCATAGCCAAAATCCTTGAGATATTCGGCAACTTCGCTGAACTCATCCGGCGAAATGCCGAAATCAGTGGAAGCAATGCGCAGGATAGCAGCATATTCCGATTTCTCTGTTTTGCCGTCAGCCAGCGCCACATGCAACAGGAGCAGCAGTTCCGCTGTCAGAACCGGATCATCGGCCACCTTCTGCACCGCGCTCTTGCTGCCGAGAAATGCGGTGATGCGATCAAAAATGCTTTCGCTCATTGTACCCCCAACTGTGTTCCCGCGATTGATCGCAGTCTCAACCATTGAATTCAAGTGCGCAAACAACACACCAGAACGCGATTCGCACAAGTGAATTGACAGAGCGCGCAAATGTTCTCGCCAAAATGGAATTTGTCTCTATGGTCCGGCGCATTCTTGCAAGAGTCTCCCGCCATGTCCGCCTTCTTCGACAATATCCCTTACATTCTCATCATTGCTGGCTTTGCCGCAGGCTTTATCGATTCAATTGCCGGCGGTGGCGGTTTGATCACCGTCCCGGCGCTGCTGCTATCGGGCATGTCGCCAGTGGAATCACTCGGCACCAACAAACTGCAATCGCTGTTCGGGTCAGCCTCCGCCACCATCGCCTATGCGCAAAAGGGGCATGTGCATCTGAAATCACAGCTTCCTTCGGCGCTTATGTCCTGCCTTGGCGGTGTCGGTGGTGCTTTGCTTGCGGGCTTCCTCCCGGGCGATTTGCTGCGCGCCTTTTTGCCTGTCCTGCTTATTGCCATCGCGCTCTATTTTGCCCTGAAGCCCAATATGGGCGATATCGACCGCAGCAGGCGCATGGCGCCCTTCCTGTTCGGCGTGACAATTGTTCCGCTGATCGGCTTTTATGACGGCCTGTTCGGCCCCGGCACCGGCTCATTTTTCATGCTGTGCTTCGTTTCGCTGGCAGGCTATGGACTGCTCAAGGCAACAGCGCACACAAAGCTTCTCAACCTTGCTTCCAATCTTGGCGGCTTTGCTACGTTCGCCTATCTAGGCGTGATCAACTGGAAGATTGGCCTGTGCATGGGCGTTGCCCAGTTCCTCGGCGCGCGCGTCGGTGCCGCCATGGCCATGAAGAACGGCGCAAAAATCATCAAACCGTTGTTGATTATCGTCTGTCTGGCTCTGGCGACCAAACTGCTGCTCGACCCCAGCAACCCAATCCGGGTGTGGATTGCAACCCTCTAAAACCTGAAGCTGAGCAGGATAACGCCCGCTGCTATCAGCAGCACACCAAACCAGTTGAGCCCTGAGAGCTTTTCGCCAAGAAAAGCCACACCGAAGATGGCCACCATCACAACCGAAAGCTTGTCGATCGGCGCAACACGCGCCGCATCGCCAATCTTCAGGGCTCGAAAATAGGCAAGCCATGAAGCCCCTGTTGCCAGCCCTGACAGGATCAGGAATGTCCATGTTTTCGCCGAAATGGTCGAGGGGCTCTGCCACTGGCCGCTGACGGTCAGAAACAGGCAAAGCGCGCCGATGATAACAAAGGTGCGGATCAGCGTGGCAAAATCCGAATTGATGTTCTCGATGCCCACCTTGGCAAAAATGGCTGTCAGAGCCGCAAACATGGCCGACAGCAGTGCCCAGAATTGCCAGTTGCTTGTCATCAGAATTCAATGCCCTTCTGCGCTTTGATACCGGAACGGAACGGATGCTTGATCATTTCCATCTCTGTGACAAGGTCGGCGAACTCAATAAGTTCGTCCTTGGCATTTCGCCCTGTTATGATCACGTGCTTCATATGGGGTTTCTGCTTGAGCACCTCGATGATTTCCTCAACAGGCAGGTAGTCATAGCGCAGTGCGATGTTCAATTCATCGCACAGGACAATGTCCGTTTTATCATCAAGGATCATGGTCTTGGCCTGTTCCCATGCATCTCTGGCCATGGCGATATCGCGGGCGCGGTCCTGTGTTTCCCAGGTAAAGCCCTCGCCCATGGCCGAGATCGTCACCTGCTCCGGAAACTTTTCCAGAACCCAGCGTTCGCCCGTATCCCATGAACCCTTGACGAACTGGATAACGCCAATCTTCATGCCGTGACCAAGCGCCCGGAACACGACGCCGAAACCCGCCGTCGACTTGCCCTTGCCCTTACCGGTATTGACGATAACAAGACCTTTTTCATCTGTTTTGGTGGCAAGGATCTTGTCGCGCACCACCTTCTTCTTGCGCATCTTGTCGGCGTGCCGCGCATTGACTTCCTCTTCGGTCAGGTTCAACAATTTCTCTGATTTTTCAGCCATTTGGCGTTTCCTTCCGAATCATTGTCTCAGGCGGCAAGCTTGCCGAGTTCAAATCGCGCCGAGTTGGAACGCGGCACCCAGAAGCCGCGCTCTACGGCCTCTTCAAGCTTTTCCGCGATGTCGCGCAGGGCATGCGGGTTCTTGTCTTTCAGGAACGCCCGCACACCATCATCCATCAGAAACGCCTGATAGACAGCTTCAAAATGATGGTTGCGCACGGCGCCCGTCGTTGCCGCAAAGGCGAAGAGATAGTCGACCGTTGCCGCCATCTCGAAAGCACCCTTATAGCCATGGCGCATCACACCGGCGATCCATTTCGGATTGGTGACGCGGCCGCGCACCGTGCGCCCGATCTCTTCCTCAAGCGTGCGGATAACGGGCTTTTCAGGGCGTGAATGATCATTGTGATAAATGGTCGGGCGCTCACCGGAAAGCTGTTCAACCGCCGCCGACATACCGCCCTCGAACTGGTAATAATCGTCGGAGTCGAGCAGATCGTGCTCACGATTGTCCTGATTTTGCACCACCGCTTCAACGGTGCGCAAACGCTCCTCCAGCAGCCCGCGCTCCGCTTTGCCCTCTTCACCGGCGCCATAGGCATAGCCGCCCCAGACCAGCCAAGCCTCGGCAAGGTCGTCGCGCTTGTCCCATGCTTTTTCGTCAATCAGCGCCTGCAATCCTGCGCCGTAAGCACCGGGCTTCGAACCAAACACGCGAAAGCCAGCTCTTTGCCGGGCGGTCTTTTCATCAGCACCTTCGGCCATAAGCCGTGCCTGTTCATCCCGCATGCGCTTGGCAATGGGATTGTCCTCCGCATCTTCCTGCAAAGCGCCAACAGCACGCACCGCCTTGTCGAACAGCGCAATCTGGTCCGGAAAGGCATCACGGAAAAAGCCTGAAATACGCAAAGTCACATCCACACGCGGACGCCCCAGCATGGCAGGTGGAATAATTTCGTAGCCGGTGACGCGCCGTGACGCCATATCCCAGACGGGTTTGACGCCAATCAGCGCCAAGGCCTGCGCGATATCATCGCCGCCGGTGCGCATGTTCGAGGTGCCCCATGCGGTGAGCCCAAGCGATGTCGGCCACTCGCCGTGATCCTGCGTGTAGCGGCGAATCAGAAGTTCAGCGGATTTCTGTCCAAGCTCCCATGCAGCGGGAGTCGGCACAGCGCGGCTATCAACGGAAAAGAAGTTTCGTCCTGTCGGCAGGACATCAGGACGGCCACGGGTCGGCGCGCCAGATGGACCCGGCGCTACAAAGCGCCCGGAAAGCGCCGTCATCAGCCCGGTCATCTCAGCCTCTCCGCAAGCTATGACAGCCGGATGCAGATTCGCGCGAATGCCTTCGAGAACCGCTTGGGTCGCCTGCCATACGTCCGGACAAATGGTTTCACCGGCCACCAGCTTTGCCGCCAGCAATTCAATACGCTCAACGGTGTCGCCCGCAATACGCCAAGGCTCGTCGGTGACCGTATCAAGAATATCCGGCCGTTCCGCAGTCCACGGTGCCGCCATATCACAATCCAGCGGATCGAAACCGGCAAAACCGAGATCGCCAGCAATGGCACGTTGCAAGCTCTGGTCGGGGCCAACGCCCGAACCGCGCGGTACGCGCGCCAGTGCAACCACCAGATCAGTCAACAAGCGCCCTTCTGGCGACAGACCAAAAATGTGCAGGCCGTCGCGAATCTGCATTTCTTTCAAATCGCAAAGATAAGCATCAAGCTTTTGCAGGGCGAGATCATCAGGGTCATGATCATGAATACCCGCATCGCTATCAAGACCGATATCCCTGACCAGATGCAGGATTTGCACCTTGAGCCGCACGAGACGGCGTGGATCAACGCCCGATGCCTCATAATATTCATCGACCAGCGCTTCAAGGTCTTTCAGCGGGCCATAGCTTTCCGCCCGCGTCAGCGGCGGCGTCAGATGATCGATGATGACGGCAGAGGAACGGCGTTTTGCCTGCGTGCCCTCACCCGGATCATTGACGATGAACGGGTAGATATGCGGCACAGGCCCAAGCACCGCCTCGGGAAAACAGGTTTCCGACAGCGCCAGCGATTTGCCCGGCAGCCATTCGAGATTGCCATGCTTGCCGACATGCACGATCGCATGGGCATCATAGACGGTGCGCAGATAAGCATAGAAGGCGAGATAGCCATGTGGCGGCACCAGATCCGGCGAATGGTAGGTGTCCTTCGGATCGATATTGTAGCCGCGCGCTGGCTGGATACCGACGAGGACATCACCAAACCGGCTCAGTGGCAGCGCAAAGCCGCGCGCGCTATCAAGGAAAAATGGATCGTCCTTTGGCTCGCCCCAGCGCGCCGTCACATTCGCTTGAATCACATCGGGAAGCGCGTCAAAGAAGTTCTTGTATTGATTGAGCGAAATCGTCTCGCGAATATCGCGCCCATCGCTGGCCGCGTTGGTGGGACCCGCCATCAAATGATTGATCAGCGCCTCGCCATTATCTGGCAGACCGGCGACACCATAGCCCGCATCCCGCAGGGATTTCAGCACCTGCCATGTGCCCGCAGGCGTATCAAGGCCGACACCGTTGCCCAGCCGCCCATCCCGATTGGGATAGTTCGCCATGACAAGCGCAACGCGCCGCTCCTGCGGCTTGCTTTCACGCAGACGCGCCCAGTTGAATGCCAGCTCAGCCACAAATGCCACGCGGTCGGCCTGCGGCTCGTGCATGACGATATTGGCCTCTACAGCCTCGTCGAAATGCTGTGCCGACTTGAACGAAACCGCACGCGAAAGAACCCGGCCATCCACTTCAGGCAAGGCGACATTCATCGCCAGATCACGCGCCGATAGGCCCTGATCGGACAGACGCCACTGCTCGGCACTGGAGCCGGAGAAGATAACCTGCAGGACCATCGCACCATCATGCTCAAGCACGGTTGGCTTACGCGTAGAACCCGGAGCGGACACAGCAAAGCCCGTGGCATTCAGCACCACCGCTGGTGGCGCTTGCCCGAAAATGCTTTCCAGCGTTGCAATGGAAACCGGGTCTTTCAGGCTGGAAACAAACACCGGCAGGGGATTGAGGCCTTTGGCGCGCAATGCTTCCAGCAGTGCTTCAACCGGCTGCGTCTGCCCACTTTGCACCAGCGCTCGGTAGAAACAGATCGCGACAACTGGCGCACCGTCCTGCCAACTCCTGCGCATTTCTTCCAGCGAAGGCGCTGGTTTCCCCGGCCACCACAACCCGGCTTTCAGCAGGGGTGCGGCTTCCTGCGGCTTTTCACCTGCGTTAATCAGTGCTGCGCAATAATCAAGGAAACGCTGCGCATTCTGCGCTCCGCCTTCCAGCAGATAATGCCAGAGCGCATCGCGATCATGCCGGGCAATGGTTGAAAACCGGTCGAGCCCCGGATCGGGCTTGTCATCCCCCGGCAGCACCGCAAGCTGCACCTTGTGATTGACGGCGCAGGCATGCAGGGCTTCCAGACCATAAGGCCAATAGCTTTCGCCGCCGATAACCCTGACCACGATCAACTTCGCATGGCGTGCCGTCCGCTCCACATAGGCGTCGACGGACATCGGGTGCGACAGGCTCATCATATTGGCAAGACGCAGCGACACCGTGCCATCGCCCTGCCGCCGCGCGGAGGCAAGGCTCGCGAGTTCCGTATCAGCGGCAGAAAGAAACAACACATCTCCCGGCGTCTGGCCAAGGTCGATAGCCTCGGTCCCTTCGGCAATAGTGCCTTTCTGGGCAAGCAGGAGATGCATTCAGTTTTCCAGCCTCAGTTAAACGGCCGCAGCAGTGACAGCGGATGTAATGGCATCATTGTCGATATCATGCAGACCGATAACGACGAGACGCGTCTGGCGCTCTTCGCCCGGATTCCACGCACGGTCAAAGTAATGCTCGATGCGTGTACCGACAGCCTGCACCACCAGACGCATGGGCTTGCCGGGAACATCGGCAAAACCTTTCAGGCGCAGAATGTCGTGATCGGCAATAACGGTCTTCAGCTTTTCAACAAAGCTCTTTGGTTCCGCAACCGGGCCAAGACCAACGACAAAGCTCTCAAACTCATCGTGGTCATGCTCTTCACCCGCCTCATGTTCCATTTCATGGTGCGATTTGCGGTTGGCAATGTCCTGTTCAGTGCCAACGCCAAGCCCCAGCAGCAGCTCATTGCTGAGCTTGCCAAAACTGGCCGAAACCATGTTRAGCGAGCGCGACGAACGGCTCTGTACATCGCTGCGCACGCCGTCAAGCTGCTTGTCACTGATGAGGTCCGTCTTGTTGAGCACAATCAGGTCGGCAGCGCGAATCTGGTCTTCGAACAGTTCTTCCAACGGGCTGTCATGATCAAGCGCTTCATCCTGAATGCGCTGGGCATCAACCTTGTCATGATCATCGGCAAACCGGCCTTCCGATACGGCAGAGGCGTCGATGACGGTGACAACACCGTCAACCGTCACCTGTGTCTTGATCTCCGGCCAATTGAACGCTGCAACCAGAGGCTGCGGCAAAGCGAGACCCGATGTTTCAATGACGATATGATCAAAGCGATCAGGACGATCGAGCAATTTGGTCATGGTCGGGATGAAATCATCCGCCACGGTGCAGCAGATGCAGCCATTGTTCAGTTCGATCACGTCTTCATCGCGACATGCTTCAATACCGCAGCCCTTGAGCAGACCGCCATCGACACCCAGATCGCCGAACTCATTGATGATAAGCGCAATGCGCTTGCCATTGGCGTTCTCAAGCAGATTGCGGATCATCGTGGTTTTTCCCGAACCGAGAAAACCGGTGATGACTGTTGCTGGAATCTTCTGACCCTGCATATTCCTATCCCTTCATTGTGAGCGGCAGCCCGGCTGCCACGAAATAGACTGTTGCCGCAGCTTGCGCCACGGCCTGATGGAGACGTCCGGCATGGTCGCGAAAATCGCGCGCCATGCGGTTCTCCGGAACGATGCCGAGACCCACTTCGTTCGAAACCAGAACAATCGAACCCGGAAGTTTCGGCAGCGCTTCGACAAGCTGCCGCGTCTCGGCGGTGATGTTGCGCTCATCCATCATCAGATTGGTGAGCCAGAGCGTCAGGCAATCGACAAGAACCGCCTTGCCCTCGCCAGCCACCCCTTGCACGGTATCCAGCAGATCAAGCGGCTCTTCTATGGTGCGCCATAGTGGACCGCGCTGCTTTTTGTGCAGGTCAATGCGTATAGACATTTCCTCATCCCACGCCCTGCCCGTTGCGACATAGATCGCATCAAGGCCCGACGCCTTGATCAGGCCTTCGGCAAAGCTGGATTTGCCCGAGCGGGCACCGCCGAGAATGAAAGTCACACCGGAATTGAGTTGAGGCATCGCCGCTATTGCAACCGCAACGATCCATCCATCAAAGGGAATGCGGGCGGGAAAACAAGCGAATGCGTCATATGAGCAGCCATAACAACCTCCGTGCTGGGCCTGAAGAGACATTACTCTTCAATTCTTGGGCAGGATTACCCTTAAGTGCTTCCTGGAAAAACACTCTATGACTGGCAGGTCTCCTGGCTCACGGGTCGTCGAAGCAATGCCGCCTTCCCGGTTTCCCAGTGGCTGCCCTCTGCATATGCGTCAGGCTTTGCATTGATCCTCGCCGCTCTACAGTCGCGGGGTCGGCTGCGGTGGGACCGCCCTTCAGGGTACGGCCGTCGCATTCCCTTTTGATCCCTTGGCCTTCGACCAATATGGGAACCAATCATGGGTTGGACGTTATTCATCCCCCACGAGAAATGTCAATTGAATGTGTGTTGTTTGGTAAGGGAGTGGTGGGGGTGTGGTTTGTGGTTCGACAAGCTCACCATGAGGGACAGGGGTGATGCAAGGGAGTTTTATTTTGCCATGTTGCGGAGCTTGACTCCCTGCACGCTCCTCACTCCCTCATGGTGAGCTTGTCGAACCACGAACCGGCGGCGTTCACCCCCCTCTGCCCTTGTCGGGCATCTCCCCCACAAGGGGGGAGATCACATTGACATTAACGCCTTTGCACAACCGGAAGTGTTGCAGATTGTGCAAGATGGTTTTGAAGGCTGATCTGAGATGTCCGACAGGACAGAGGGGGGTGCCTATGCGGCGGATAAACATCAATATCTGCCTGCAGCATATGCAAGCAACGCATCGATATCAATCAGCTCTTCCAACTGCCCCGCAATACTATCCAACGCGGCATCCACGCCAGCCCGATAGTCAAACTCGTCAGCAGCGATACCCATCGACCCCAACAGCGCCGCACGAAACTGATCCGCGCCGAAAAGCCCGTGCAGATAGGTGCCGAACACCTTGCCGTCCTTGGATATCGCTCCGTCATTCACACCATTGATACGGGCAACGGGATTGGAACAATCAGGGCCCGTCGTCCGGCCCAGATGAATTTCATAACCACTCAGCGGCAGATCGAACTGCAGCGAATGCGCATCGACATTGCGCACGGTTTTCTCGGGTTCCATCACCGTATCGATATCGAGATGCCCGAGCCCTTGGGTTTCCGTCACGCTGCCCTCGATGCCATCGGGGTCGCGTACCGTGCGCCCGAGCATCTGGAAACCGCCACAAATGCCGATGATATGACCGCCGCGCCGCCGGTGCAGGTCGAGATCCCTGTCCCAGCCATTTTCGCGAAACCGCAGCAAATCGCTGATTGTGGATTTTGAACCGGGAATAATCACCAGCCCGGCATCGGACGGCAGCCGCTCGCCGCTGCGCACCATCACCACATCCACCTGCGGCTCGGCCATCAGCGGATCGAGATCGTCAAAATTGGCGATGCGATCAAGCACCGGCACCGCGACCTTGAGCGCCCGGCCCTCGCCTTTCACCAGACGTTCCAGCACAACCGAATCTTCCGCCGGCAACCGCGCCGCATCCTTCAGCCACGGCACGACGCCGAAAGAAGGCCAGCCGGTGAACTCAGTGATGGCTTTCAACCCGTCATCAAACAGCGAGACATCACCGCGAAACTTGTTGATGAGATAGCCGATGATCATATCTCGGTCTTCCGGTTGCAGGATCGCATGGGTCCCGACGATGGAAGCAATCACCCCGCCCCGGTCGATATCACCCACCAGCAGGACAGGCACATTGGCGCGGGTGGCAAAGCCCATATTGGCGATATCACCTGCCCTGAGGTTAATTTCCGCTGGCGAACCCGCCCCCTCGACGATCACAAGATCAGCGCCCTCACATACAATATCCCATGATGCCATAACAGCATCGAGCAGCTGCGCCTTGAACTTCTGATAGTCACGCCCTTTGGCCTGTCCCCAGACTTTGCCCTGCACGATGATCTGGCTGCCGGTTTCCGATTGCGGTTTCAAAAGCACGGGATTCATATGCACCGATGAGGGCACACCACAGGCGACGGCCTGCAACCATTGCGCCCGGCCAATCTCGCCGCCATCATCACTGACAGCGGCATTATTCGACATATTCTGCGGTTTGAATGGCCGAACTTTTAATCCACGATTGCGCGCAAGCCGGCAAAGTCCGGCCACCAGGACGGATTTCCCAACATCTGACCCTGTTCCCTGCAACATGATTGCGTGTGTCATGGGCTTTGAGTAGCGGATATGTCTTTCTCTTCCTAGCCCCCGTCAAAACGCATCTCTGTCGTTGCGCGGCCCTGCGCTTGGGATAAACTGCGGCCAAGAGGAATACAGGGAGGTTATCATGGATGCGCTCGTGGATACGGCGTCCAGCCAGTTCGAACTCAATGAGGATCAGCTGGCAATTCAGGACATGGCCCGCGCCTTTGCGGCGGACCGCGTTGCACCCAACGCGCTTGCCTGGGACCGCGACAAGCACTTTCCAGCGGATGTAATCCGGGAAACCGGCCCGCTCGGCATGGGCGGCATCTATGTGAAGGAAGAGTTTGGCGGGTCTGGGCTGAAACGGCTCGATGCAGTGCTGATCTTCGAAGCGCTATCAGCCGCCTGCCCGGCTTTTTCGGCCTTCATCTCGATCCACAACATGGCGACATGGATGATCGATCTCTACGGCAATGACGAACAGCGCCAACGCTTTGTGCCGCATTTGACCTCAATGGAGTGGCTGGCGAGCTATTGCCTGACCGAACCGAATTCCGGCTCGGATGCCGCCGCACTTAAAACCCGCGCGGTGCGCGATGGCGACCATTATGTGCTGAACGGTGCAAAACAGTTCATTTCAGGCGCGGGTGATACGGACCTTTATATCACCATGGTGCGCACCGGCGAGGACGGCCCGAAGGGCATCTCGACGCTGATCATTCCGAAGGATGCACCCGGTCTTTCCTTCGGTGCCAATGAACACAAGATGGGCTGGAACGCCCAATCCACCCGGCAGGTGATTTTCGACAATTGCCGCGTGCCGGTGGCAAACCTGCTGGGCGCGGAAGGCGACGGCTTCAAGATCGCCATGGGCGGCCTTGATGGCGGACGCCTCAATATTGCCGCCTGCTCACTTGGCGGCGCTCAGTCGGCACTCGACAAGGCAGTAACCTATGCGTCGGAGCGTAAGGCGTTCGGCAAGGCGATCAACCAGTTTCAGGCACTGCAATTCAAGCTGGCCGACATGGAAACGGAACTCTCGGCGGCGCGCGTCCTGCTATACACGGCGGCGTCAAAGCTTGACCGCAAGGCGCATGATGCCTCCAAATGGTCTGCCATGGCCAAACGCTTTGTCACCGATACCGGCTTCAATGTTGCCAATGATGCGCTGCAAATCCATGGCGGCTATGGTTATCTGCACGATTACGGCGTGGAAAAGCTGGTGCGTGACCTGCGCGTTCATCAGATTCTCGAAGGCACCAATGAAATCATGCGGGTCATCATATCCCGCTCCATGATGGGCCGCTGAACCACGCTTTTCACATAACAATATCAGGGAGAATACCGCGATGACGACTGTCGCTTTTATCGGTCTTGGCCATATGGGCAACCCCATGGCCGCCAATCTGGTCAAGGCCGGGCACACGGTGCTGGGTTTTGATCTTCTGCCGGAAAATCTTGAAGCCGCCAAAGCCAATGGCGTCACCATCGCGCCAAGCGCAGTTGCAGCCATTGCCGATGCCGATGTCGTCATCACCATGTTGCCAGCAGGAAAACACGTCCTCTCCGTCTATGCGGAAATCGCTGGAAAGGCCAAAAAGGGCGCATTGTTCATCGATTCCTCGACAATCGATGTGGATTCGGCTCGCAAAGCCCATGCCATAGCCGGCGAAAGCGGATTGCTTTCAGTTGATGCCCCGGTTTCCGGCGGTATTGGTGGCGCAGCGGCGGGAACGCTGACATTCATGGCCGGTGGTTCCGGTGATGCCTTTGCCGCTGCCGAGCCTGTTCTCCAGCCTATGGCTGGCCGTATCGTCCATTGCGGCGAACCGGGTGCCGGTCAGGCGGCCAAGATCTGCAACAACATGATTCTGGGCATTTCCATGATCGGCGTCAGCGAAGCCTTCACGCTGGCCGAAAAGCTTGGCCTGTCGCATCAGGCATTGTTCGATGTTGCCTCCACCTCCTCGGGCCAGTGCTGGTCACTGACCACCTATTGCCCGGTCCCCGGCCCTGTGCCGACATCCCCTGCCAATAACAGCTACAAACCGGGCTTTGCCGCTGCGCTGATGCTGAAGGATTTGAGGCTTTCGCAGGAAGCCGCAAGAAGTGTCGGTGCTGCGACACCGCTCGGCCAGCATGCGGAAGAKATTTATGCTCAATTTGGCGCCGCCGGAAACGAAGGTTCGGATTTCTCCGGCATCATCAATTATCTGCGCGACGCCACGCGTGAAGACTGACAGGCAAAGAAAAGTCGGGAAATTTCCGAAATTTAGATTTGCTTAAGCTCTCGCTAACCTCGCGGTAACGATGTCCGGTTAAAACTTTGCATGGAGCAGACAAGACCCTGCCCCATGCTCCGGATAGGTATTGCGTACCGGAGCTGTAATTTCTGCCAGCGTATTGTACGGCAGAATGCCATGCGTAATTTGGCAAAAAACCGCACTGCTCCTTGACGGACAGGGCGGTTTTTGATTTGGGTCTTCAGCAAAATCAGGCAAAGAAAAACCGCCACCTCCGAGGAGGCAGCGGTTCTCGAAACTTTCTGACGTGTCAGAAATCAGCCAGCCGAACGAGTCCAGATAAAGGACACTGCGGAGGCGATGCCGCTCTTCAGATTGCTGGATGGCGCATTGCGCTTTTCCGTAGCATTCCATGCAATGTGGACGCGGTTGTTGCGATTGAAGATGTAAAGCATTTGAGCACCTGATGGTAAAAACGTTTGTTGCCGCTCAAATGCGCTTTTTGCTTAAAGTTTGATCACGTTTTTTCGCCATGGCATGTCGCATTTACAGCAACCGATCATGCAAATATGCATGGCTGCTATGCTGAAACCACACCTCTACTGCCACAATTACGGGCACTCTGACTAAAACAGCAGCAAAATCAACGATGGCGCTGATAAAGCAGCCTTATTTCAGCTTTTGGCCACCAGACGCTTGTAATTGGCCCGCAGCGTTTTCCGTCCGGGATGGAGTGCCGCTTTTGTCGCTTTATCGACGGTCGCCTGTGCGATAGCCGCCGGTGACTTGCCGCTCCACACATCAAGCCAGAATGTTGCCGCCGAGTTCATCACTGATATCTGCGCTGCCACAACGCCATCGGTCATCGCGGCCATTTTTTCGGACACCGCCCGCGTTGACTCTGTTTTGGCGGACTTTTCCGTCAACCCCTCCATCATCATCATGGGCAGGCGCATGGCGATCACCATCGACGCCATTTGCAGGTCATGGACAGGAGCACGGCTTTTAACGGGAGATTTCATCTTTAAGGCCTTTTGGGTTTGAACGCAGCATCGACAGGTGGTTTTAAACCATTGGCGAGCCGATTGGTTTCATTGGCCATGCCGACAACCGCCAGAAGTTCCATCAATTGCGGATCGGTCATGCCCTTGGCGCGGGCAGAGGCCGTATGCGACCAACTGCAATAGTCGCAATTATTGGTGGCGGAAACCGCGATATAGATCATCTCTTTGACCAGCGGATCGAGCGCCCCGGGTGCCATCACCTCCCGCAGACTCTCCCATGTCCGTTTGAGAAGCTTTGGATCATTCGCCAGCACTTTCCAGAAATTGTTGACCCAGTCGGTGCCGCGCGTTTTCATGATGTCATCATACACAGCACGCACCGCCTCATCAGCCTGTTCATACTCAATCATCGGAACAATGGTTTGGTCAGTCATCGTGCTTTCTCGCGCTCTTGAGCCTTGGGAAATACGCCCGGAAATAACGGGCAGAAGAGGCCCAGACCCCAGATTGAGCCCGCCAGAACGAAAAAGTCCATTGGAATTCTTGCACAGGAAAATCCGCCGCTTAGAACCAGAAAAATCGGGAAAATACGCCCAACGGTAAATGAAATGGTGAAGAAAAATCGCCTAAAGCGTTGATCTTTCATGAACTGGCTTGTTACACTAGCCGTATGAACATTGTGACATCCACCTTCACAATTGATTTCCCGGCGTCGTTATATCGACAGGTGCTGTCGCGATATACCGCATTAATTGAACGAAACCATTGCATTCTGACGCGATAAGGATGCCAAATGGCACACAAACGGACAGCTGGGCAAAAGGCAGTGCCAAGTTAGATTCGTACCGGGTGAACGAACTGTCAAAACGAGTGGGAGACTAAACCTATGAAGAAGCTACTTGCTTCAACTTTATTGGCCGCAGGGTTTTTCGGCTTTGCCGGAGCCGCTTCGGCAGCAGAATGTGGTTCCGTTACCATCGCGAATATGAACTGGCCGTCTGCTGAAGCCTTGGCCAATCTGGACAAGCTTGTGCTCACCGAGGGCTATGGCTGCGATGCGGAACTGGTCGCTGGCGACACCGTTCCAACCTTCACATCAATGATCGAAAAGGGACAACCGGATGTCGCGCCGGAAGGCTGGCTCAATTCGGTGCGTGAACCGCTCGAAAAGGCAGTCAAGGAAAAGAAGCTTGTCTATGCTGCACCTGCCATTACGGAAGGCGGCACGGAAAGCTGGTGGATACCCAAATATTTCGCTGATGCGCATCCTGACATCAAAACAATCGCCGATGCCATGAAGCATCCGGAGCTTTTCCCCTCACCTGAAGATCCGAAGAAGGGTGCGGTTTACAACTGTCCGTCAGGCTGGGCCTGCCAGATCACAACAACGAATTTTTACAAGGCCTATGAAGGCGACAAACACGGCTTCACCCTTGTTGACACGGGTTCTGCCGCTGGCCTCGACGGCTCTATTGCGAAAGCTTACGAGCGCAAGGAGCCATGGCTCGGCTATTACTGGGGTCCAACAGCCATTCTCGGCAAATATCCCATGGTTAAACTCGACAATGGCGTGCCATTTGATGAAAAGGAATGGCAGCGCTGCACCACCATCGCCGATTGTCCTGATCCAAAGCCGAATGGCTGGGCAAAATCCGACATCTACACGATCGTCACCACGAAATTTTCTGACAGGGCTGGACCCGCGTTCGACTATTTGAAGAAGCGTCAGCTCTCCACGGTCGAGTTCAACGCGCTTCTCGCCTGGATGGTCGACAATCAGGCCACCGGTGAAGATGGTGCAAAATATTACCTGAAGAACAACGAAGCCACCTGGTCAAAATGGGTTTCTCCGGAAGCCGCTGCAAAGATCAAGGCAGCCGTTCAATAACCAACTGAATTGATGCGGCGAAGACCCTCTTCGCCGCATCGCACCATCCCGAATGGGCCGAGCGTTATTGCGTTCGGTCGCGATGGTCATTTCTTGACCCACAAAGAAGGGGGCGCAACATATGGATTGGTTCTATTCATTCCCGAAAATGAATGACGAGACACTCCGCAATTTGAAAAAAGCCATGGATGAAGGCTTCAAGGCTTTCACCCGCAGCTATGGCGATGTGATCGAGTCATTTTTCCAGCCGCTGCAATATTTTCTCATCCAGGCCGAGAAATTCATGACGTCGACACCGTGGCCAATCATGGTCCTGCTGATCGCCGGTATTGCCTGGATCGCCAGCCGCAACTGGAAGATCGTTGCCGGAACGGTCATTACTCTCCTCCTCATCGGCTATTTCGATATGTGGAGCGATGCGATGAAAACCATCGCGATGATTTTCGTCGGCACTGTCGTGTCCATCGTCGTCGGCATCCCCATCGGCATCGTCATGGCCCGCTCCGATACATTCCAGCGCATCGTCAATCCCATTCTTGACGTCATGCAGACCATGCCAAGCTTCGTCTATCTCATCCCCGTCGTCATGCTGCTTGGCATCGGCAAGGTTCCGGGCCTCATCGCCGTGGTGATCTACGCCATTCCGCCGATGATCCGCCTGACCAATCTCGGCATCCGGCTTGTTGACAAGGATGTGCTTGAAGCGGCTGACGCCTTTGGCTCCTCCAGCTGGCAGCGCCTCAAGAATGTGCAGATACCGCTCGCCCTTCCCACCATCATGGCCGGTATCAACCAGACCATCATGATGGCGCTTGCCATGGTGGTTATCGCTTCGATGATCGGCGTTCAGGGTCTCGGCCAGCCGGTTCTCCGGTCAGTGAACGGACAGTTCTTCTCACTCGGACTTTTCAACGGTCTTGCCATTGTCGGCATTGCCATCATCTTTGATCGCGTCAGCCAGGCCTACGGCATGCGCCTTCAAAAGCACCAGGAGGTGGTTCATGGCTGATCGTTCCGTTCAGGGCGCCGGTATCCAGATCAAGAATCTCTACAAGATTTTTGGCCAGAAACCTGCGAACTATGTCGATGCCGTCAAGAAGGGCATGACCAAGACCGAGCTCAATGAAAAGTACAACCATGTGCTCGGCCTGCGCGATATCAATATCGATATGCCCGCCGGTTGCATTCAGGTTGTCATGGGCTTGTCAGGTTCCGGTAAATCGACACTGATCCGCCATATCAACCGGCTGATTGATCCGACTGCCGGCGAAGTCATCATCGACAAGTCAGATGTCTGCAAGATGAACCAGAACGATCTGCGCGAGTTCCGCCGCCACAAGACGGCGATGGTTTTCCAGAAGTTCGCACTGCTCCCCCACCGCACGGTTCTCGACAACACGGTCTACGGCCTTGAAATTCAGGGCCTCAGCCGGGCAAAGCAGGAAGAACAGGCCCGCCGCTGGATTGAACGCGTTGGCCTGAAAGGCTTTGAGGACAATTATCCCAACCAGCTTTCCGGCGGCATGCAGCAGCGCGTGGGTCTTGCCCGTGCGCTCACCAATGACGCGCCGATCCTGTTGATGGACGAAGCCTTCTCGGCGCTTGATCCACTGATCCGCATGGATATGCAGTCCGTGCTTCTGGATTTGCAGAAGGAAATCAAGAAAACCGTTGTCTTCATCACCCACGATCTTGATGAGGCGCTGCGTCTGGGCGACCGCATTGCTATCTTACGCGATGGCGAGGTGGTTCAGCAGGGAACGGGGCAGGATATCGTGCTGAAACCCGCCGACGAGTATATTTCCAGCTTCGTCAAGGAAGTAAACCGCGGCCGGGTCATCATGGTGGATACCATTTCCACCAAGGGCGATGGTGCTGGCAATGCGGGCGGCGTAACGGTGAAAACCGGCACAATCCTTGAGGAAGCCGCCAAGACCATGACCGATGCCAACCAGCAGCATGCAACGGTTGTCGATGAAAGTGGTAAGCCGCTGGGTGTCATCAGTATGAACAATCTGATTCAGGCCATGGTTACGCCGATCAGCCATCTGACCCATCAAGCTGCTGAGTAGCAGAGGTTTATTCCTCCCTTGGGGGGAGACGCTGTGCTGATACGTTTGCGCTGGGGCAGGGTTTTCACCCCCCTCTGCCCTGTCGGGCATCTCCCCCACAAGGGGGGAGATCACATTGACATGAACGCTTTCCCACAAGCGAAAAAGTTTCAGATTGTGCAAAGGCAGTAGTGACAGCTGATCTCCCCCCTTGTGGGGGAGATGTCCGACAGGACAGAGGGGGGTGAATGCCACCGGTGCGTGGTTCGTGGTTCGACAGGCTCACCATGAGGGACTTGGGTGGATGCAACGCTAATCGCCAACATTGCACTTCACACCTCTGCACTTCACACCATTGCAGAACTCACTCCCTGCACCCCACCACTCTCCCTCATGGTGAGCCTGTCGAACCACGCACAACCTTGGTGCAACTCTGTTCAATAAATTCTCCCTCTCAACTCCTTAACACCTGTTTCCCCCCTCTCGCCCATGTCGCTTCCCTTGCGGTCAGCGTCGCTCACGCCGCGCACGAATTTCCCGTCTGTGGCGATAGTGGCACCATCGCAAGTAAAGGGCATGAGCTATGAGTGAACCGGCAACAGACATCGAAATCCCCGCAACGGCACGCGATCATGGCCGGCGTGGCGGACGGTCCCGCCCCCGCAGCATTGAAAGCGGCGCGTTCGACCAGCCTCCCTTCCGTCAATTGAAGATTCCGTTCGCGCCCACCAAGATCATTTCCGATGATGAGCTGGAATCCATCCACAATGCCTCGCTGCGCGTTTTGCAGGAGATTGGCGTCGACGTGCTGCATGATGGCGCGCGGGAGATCATGAAACAGGCGGGCGCAGATGTGCGTCCCGGCACCATGCGCGTGCATTTCGATAAGGATATGATCCTTGAATATGTCGGCTATGCACCGTCGGAATTCACCCTGCATGCGCGCAACCCCGCCCACAATGTGCGTTTCGGCGGCACCAACCTGATTTTCGCGCAGATGGGATCGGCGCCCAATTGTTCCGACACGGACAATGGCAGACGGTCCGGCAATCAGGCGGATTTCCGCAACTTCGTCAAACTGGCGCAGATGCACAACATCATCAACATGACGGGCGGCTATCCCGTTGAACCGATTGATATTCATCCATCGGTTCGCCATCTCGAATGCATCCGCGATCTCGCCACCCTCTCCGACAAGGCTTTTCACATTTATTCGCTCGGCAAGGAGCGCAATCTGGATGGTATTGAAATCGCCCGCATTGCCCGTGGCATCAGCCAGGAGCAGTTGCAGAACGAAGCCTCCTCCTACACCATCATCAACACCAATTCGCCCCTGAAGCTCGATGTGCCGATGATGGAAGGCATCATCCATATGTCGGGCAATGGGCAGATTGTTATCGTCACTCCGTTTACATTGGCCGGGGCCATGGCGCCCGTCACCATCGCCGGTGCGCTCGTTCAGCAGAATGCCGAAGCGCTTGCCGGTATCTCCTTTACCCAGATGGTGAAGAAGGGCGCACCGGTTGGTTATGGCGGCTTCACCTCCAATGTCGATATGAAATCCGGTGCACCTGCTTTCGGCACACCTGAATATATGAAGGCGCAGATGGTCGGCGGCCAGCTCGCCCGCCGCTATAAGATCCCCTATCGCACCTCCAATGTTTGCGCCGCCAACACTGTCGATGCGCAGGCTGCCTACGAATCCGTCTTCTCGCTCTGGGGTGCGATCCAGGGCGGCGGCAATTTCATGCTACATTCCGCCGGTTGGCTGGAAGGTGGCCTGTGCTGCTCCTACGAAAAGATGATCCTCGATTTTGACCTGTTGCAGATGGTGGCGGAGTTCCTGACGCCGCTCGATCTGTCGGAAGATGCCCTTGGCCTCGACGCCATGCGCGATGTTGGTCCCGGTGGCCACTTCTTCGGCACAGCCCACACCCAGTCCCGCTACAAGACGGCGTTCTATGCGCCGATCATATCAGACTGGCGCAATTACGAGACATGGCAGGAAGCGGGTTCCCCCACGGCCATTGATCGCGCCAATCGCGTCTGGAAGGAGCGGCTTGCCACCTATGAGAAGCCTCCCATCGATCCGGCCATCGAGGAAGAGCTGAACGCCTTCGTTGCCAGACGCAAGGCCGAGGGCGGCGCGCCGACTGACTTCTGACGGCCCTTTGAATCAAACTCTCAACGCATTGAATCATATTCCTATACAAGAGGCATAAGTGAATGAAATCGCACGTTAAAGCAGTTGTCATTGGCGGCGGCGTAGTTGGATGTTCGGTCCTTTACCATCTCGCCCGCGCTGGCTGGACGGATGTTCTGCTGATCGAACGCTCGGAGCTGACATCGGGTTCATCCTGGCATGCGGCTGGCGGTTTTCACACTCTGAACGGCGATCCGAACGTCGCCAAGCTGCAGGCCTATACGGTCAGCCTCTACAAGGAAATCGAAGAACTCTCCGGCCAGTCCTGCAGCCTGCATCTGACCGGCGGCGTAATGATGGCCGACTCGCCCGAACGCATGGACTTCCTGCGCCTCGCCCATGCGCGCGGCCGCTATCTCGGTATGGACACGGAACTGATCACCCCGTCGGAAGCCAAGGCCATGTTCCCGCTGATGGACGAAACCAACTTTGTTGGCGCCATGTGGGACCCGGTTGAAGGGCACCTTGATCCATCCGGCACCACCCATGCCTATGCCAAGGCCGCGCGCAAGCTTGGTGCTGAAATCAGCCTGCGCAACCGCGTGGTTGAACTGACGCAGGAAGTGGACGGCACATGGAATGTCGTCACCGAACAGGGAACGGTGAAGGCCGAACACGTCGTCAATTGCGGCGGCCTCTGGGCCCGCGAAGTCGGCCGCATGGTTGGCCTCGAATTACCAGTGCTTGCCATGGAGCATATGTATCTTCTGACTGAAGATGTGCCCGAAGTCATGGAATTCAACCAATCAACAGGCCGCGAACTCATCGGCGTTATGGATTTCAAGGGCGAGATTTATACCCGTCAGGAGCGAAATGGCATTCTGCTCGGCACCTATGAAAAGGCCGCCAAGCCGTGGTCGCCGGTTAATACACCATGGGATTTCGGCCATGAGCTGCTGGCACCGGATATTGATCGCATCGCCCCTTCCCTTGAAGTCGGCTTCAAGCATTTCCCCGGCATTGAAAAGGCCGGTATCAAGCAGATCATCAATGGCCCCTTCACCTTCGCGCCGGATGGTAATCCGCTCGTCGGCCCTGTTCCGGGCTTGACCAATTACTGGACCGCCTGCGCCGTCATGGCCGGGTTCAGTCAGGGCGGCGGTGTCGGCCTCGCCCTTTCCAACTGGATGGTGCATGGCGAACCCGGCTTTGACGTCTGGGGCATGGATGTGGCGCGGTTCGGCGAATGGGCAACCCTGCGCTATACCAATGCCAAAGTGCGTGAAAACTATTCGCGCCGCTTCTCCATCCGCTTCCCCAATGAGGAACTGCCCGCCGCCCGTCCGCAGCAGACAACGCCGCTCTATGACACCATGGTCAGCCAGAACGCCGTCATGGGCGATTCCTGGGGGCTGGAAACACCGCTCTGGTTCGCACCAAAGGGCACAGAAGCCAAAGATATCGTTTCATATCACCGCTCCAACGATTTCGAGCATATCGGCAATGAAGTCCGCGCCACGCGCGAGCGGGTCGGCGTGACCGAAATCGCCAACTTCGCCAAATACGAAGTCACCGGCAGCGGCGCAGAAGCGTTTCTTTCCTATCTCATGACCAACACCATGCCGAAGACAGGCCGTCTGGTGCTGACCCCCATGCTGAATGAAAAGGGCAAGCTGATCGGCGATTTCACCATCGCCAAGGCAGCCGAGGATCGCTTCCTCATCTGGGGCTCGTCCGCCGCACAGCGCTATCACATGCGCTGGTTCCAAAAACATCAGCCCAAGGATGGTTCGGTGCATATCCACCGCTTCGACCAGACGCTGGTTGGCCTTTCCATCGCCGGGCCGAAATCCCGCGATCTTCTGGCCAAACTTGTCGATGAAGATGTGTCGAACACCGCCTTCCGGTTCATGGATTTCCGCGAAATGGCCGTTGGCGGCGCGCCGTGCAAGGTCAACCGCATTTCCTATACGGGCGATCTCGGTTACGAAATCTGGATGGAACCGGCCTATCAGCGGCTTGTCTACAAGGCGATCAAGGATGCGGGCAAGGAATTCGATATTGTCGATTTCGGCATGCGCGCTTTGCTGTCGATGCGGCTTGAGAAGAATTTTCCCACATGGTTCCGCGAGTTGCGCCCGATCTATGGGCCCTATGAAGGCTCGATGGATCGTTTCATCAAGCTCACCAAGAATGATTTTATCGGCCGCGAAGCCGCAGCGCAGGAAAAAGCCGAATTTGACGCCGGAACCAGCAAAAAACTGCGCCGCGTATCGCTGATCATCGATGTGCCGGATGGTGATGGTGCTGCCGATGTCATGGGCGATGAGCCGATCTGGGCCAAAGTCACCAAGGATTATGGCGTCGTGGAAGCCGGCCACGGCGTTGGTGCGCCGCGTTTCGACGATACAGGTGCCGCTGTTTCCTTTGATGGCGACAAGGGTGCTGTTCAGGGCGATTGGCGCGTTGTGGGCTGGGTGACATCGGGCGGTTACGCCCATTATGTCGGGCATTCGATGGCGCAGGGCTATGTACCCGCCGAGCTGGCTGACAATGAGAGTGCTGGTCTATTCGAAGTCGAAATCCTCGGCCTCCGCCGCGCCGCCCGCATCAATATCGAGCCACCGTTTGATCCATCCGGGGCAAAAATGCGCGGGTGATAAAGCCCTTTGCGTTCGACAAGCTCACCATGAGGGAGAGTGAGGGTGCAATGCTGATCGCCAGCATTGCAAATCACGAAAAGTGCAGAACTTGACTCCCCTTCATCACCCCTCTCCCTCATGGTGAGCTTGTCGAACCACGCACCACAACACGCACTATGTTGATTGCATTTGCACAACCATTGTTGCGCCCTTCGACAGGCTCAGGATGAGGGATATGGGTGGTTGCAGGGAGTTATATTCTGCGCCGGTTGCGCATCACTTTCAGATGATCAGACAACCACACCTTCAAAGGCTGAGATAAATGGCAGGCCCTTGCGCTTGGCGGTCCAGCCTACCACGATCAGGGCACTTGCTGCCTCGTCATAGCGCTGGGCAAGTGCCCAGGACTTGATATCGATGGCGGCAATATCCGCACGCCCGGATGCTACGGCTTCCACCGAGGCACGGTGGCCGCCGGTTTCAATGAGGCGGGCAAACAGGCTAAAACTCTCACCCGTTGCGGCCAGATCGCGCTGGAGGCCGAGATAGCCGGACATGGAATCATGGCTGTTGAAAGCAAGGCGTTTTCCGCGCATGTGGGCGATGGGTAAAATCGGCTGGCTGTCCTGCGACGCAGGCACGGCTACCCCCTCGCCCCGGCGCATCACCAGCGCGCTGGAATAGAGCGCGTCATCGCCGCCCGCCACACCCGAATAGTCGTCCTGCCCCGCCACATGCACATGGGCGGCAAGACCGAGTTCCATCGGACCCCAGCAGGTCTGCGCGAACAGCAACGACGGATGACGCCACAGCGTCGGCATATCGAGTTCATCGGGGGCAAGCGATGCCGGATCAGGCGCAATCACATGACCGGAGGCATCGCGGATACCGCCCGGTACAGCAGGAAGATCGCCATTACGACGCGTCAAAAACTCCGGCGCATCAAACCCTTTGGCGCGAAGCTTATCGCGGATAGCAATCCACTGCGCATCCACTTCGGTACGGCGTTCCGGCCAATCATACATCGGCAAGGCTGCAATGAGTGTCATACGGGTAGTTTACTCTGTCGGAGGCTCGGCGGGAATAGGCACGCTCGTTCCGCCCTGCAGGGAAATGCCATGGCGGCGTGGGCGAAAAGCCCGGCCTGGTGCGGGTTCACGGCGCAGGACCGGATGAACAACCTCTTCCTTGCTGTGGAATGCATAGGCACGCAGGATTTCAAAGTAGTTGCGGAAGACATAGCCGCCATTCATGGCTTTCCACTCTTCACGCTGCTCGCGATAGAGTTTTGGCAATTTGTACCACGGCACAGTCGGCCGCTTGTGATGAACGAAATGCAGATTGTTGTTGAGGAACAACAGCGCCAGTGGTGATTTCTCGACAATGATCGTGCGGCCATCCGGGCGCTCGGACCATTGGTGTTCGCAATAGGAGCGGATGGCGATGATTGCCAGTCCCCAATAAACTGCGGTCAATGCATAAAGCCAAAGCGGGATACCGAATTCGACCAGCAGGACAACCAGAGGAATAAGTCCGGCTGCATGCAAGAGCCATGCGGTGCGCACTTTCCGGTCACCACCGGATATCAGCTTGATATCCGTGGCGATGAATCCCACGATCATCAACGCTGGTCCAACAATGATGCGGCCAAGCATCGTATTGTTCCATTTCAGCAGCATCTTGAGAGCGGCAGGCAGCTTCTCCCAGTCACCCAGCGCCCGGTAATAGCTTTCCGGATCGTCATAGGGATCGGTCAGGCGCTCATCCGCATGGTGTTTCAGATGCAGATGCTTATAGCGGCGGTAGGGGTAGAAGAGACCGATAGGCAGGGAGACAAGAAACTCATTGAGCATGCCGCTGCGGGTCGGGTGCCCGTGCAAGGCTTCATGCTGCAAAGAAGAGTGAAATGCGACGGCAACCGCCATCAGTGCCAAGGCCACAAAAGGCATGGTTGGATAGAGGTAAAATCCTGACACCAGCCATAAACCGTAGCAGATGATCATCAATGCAAGGGTAGGCCATTCAATGCCAGGGTGCTTGTGTCCCCGGCCGGATTTGTCAGTTAGTTCGGCTGTATGTGCTTCTGATTCCATGACTTTCATCCTCTCACTGTCAGGAACTGTCAGCAACGCGATTTTAGTGATAAACTGTTGATTATGCGCACCAAATGATGCAATTGTTGTGCTTAGTAAACAAAAAGGTATGCAAATGGATAAACGGGATCTTTCGCGCCTGTTTCAGGACCGCATCCGAAGCCTGCTTGCCCGCAGCGGCGATAATCAATCATCGTTTGCTTCAGCCGTCGGCATAGACCGTTCAGCACTCTCGCAACTCCTGTCTGGCCAGTCGACGCGCCTGCCGCGCGTCGAGACGCTGCTCAACATTGCAGAACGTTACGCGGTGTCGCTGGATTGGCTGCTTGGCCTCAGTCAGGATGAGGCGATCACCGGCGAACTGCGCGCCAGTATGGAGATTGAGGAAGGCCATGACGGTTTCGAGCGCACGCTGCTGGTGCGCTGGCATGCGGAGGCGACGGGCAGCAAGATCCGCTATGTACCGGCGCGCATTCCCGATCTGCTGCGCACACAGGCAGTGATTGCCTACGAGACTTCGCTTGTACACCGCGATCCCACGACCCAGATCACTGAAACTGCGTTCCGGCTTGATTACAATCGCCAGCCGGGCACGGACATGGAAGTATGCATGCCCTACCAGACCCTGCGCGATTTCGCTGGTGGCGGCGGCATCTGGGGCGACCTTTCGCGCGCGGTACGCGTTGAACAGCTTCAGCATATGACGGCCCTGCTTGATGAGCTTTATCCGTCCTTCCGGCTGTTTCTGTTTGACGGGCGCGAGCGGTTCTCGGTGCCCTACACCGTGTTCGGCCCCTACCGCGCTGCGATCTTTGTCGGCGAGATGTATCTGGTGCTCAACACAACGGATGCCGTGCAAACCCTGCAGCGGCATTTCGATGGGTTGATCCGCGTGGCAAAGATAAATGCCCACGAGGTTGGTGCTTATATTTCCTCATTGAAGGTCGATTGAGTGCTAGAGCTTGTCGCAAATGAATATTGACCACATATAAAGACTTCCTTATATCGTTATCTAAGTCTCATCACAGGAACTGCGCGCCATGACCATTGCCAATCCGCTTGCCGATCTTCTCGCTGAAAAGGGCGTGCTTTTGGCCGATGGCGCGACGGGCACGAACCTGTTTGCCACGGGTCTGGAAGCCGGTGAAGCACCGGAACTCTGGAACGAAGCCCAGCCGGAAAAAATCCTCGCGCTGCATCAAGGCTTTGTCGATGCCGGTGCTGATATCATCCTGACCAATTCCTTCGGCGGCACACGCCATCGCCTCAAGCTGCACCATGCGCAAGACCGCGTGTTCGAGCTGAACAAGAAGGCGGCTGAACTTGCCCGCGCTGTCGCCGATAAGGCAGACCGCAAGGTGATTGTTGCCGGCTCTGTCGGTCCGACGGGCGAACTGCTGGTTCCACTTGGTGCGCTAACCGAAGAGGACGCTGTCGCTGCGTTTACCGAACAGCTGGAGGGATTGAAGGCTGGCGGCGTTGATGTCGCATGGATCGAAACCATGTCGGCTCCGGGTGAAATTCGCGCTGCGGCGGAAGCTGCGGTCAAAGTCGGCCTGCCCTATGTCTACACAGGCTCGTTCGATACGGCTGGCAAAACCATGATGGGCCTGCCACCAAAAGAGATTCACGGCGTTGTCGATGGGCTGGCCCAGCGCCCGGTTGCTGTCGGTGCCAATTGCGGTGTCGGCGCGTCGGATATTCTGGCCTCCCTGCTCGATATGTCCGAAGCTGATCCCACAGCCACCATTGTCATCAAGGGCAATTGCGGCATTCCGGAATTTCGCGGCGCCGAGATTTTTTACTCCGGTACGCCCGAATTGATGGCCAATTATGCGCATCTCGCCATTAATGGCGGTGCAAAAATCATTGGCGGCTGCTGCGGTACCTCATTCGAACATCTGGCCGCGATGCGCCACGCGCTGGATAACCATATCCATAGCACGCGCCCGACGGTGGAAACCATTGTTGAGACGATCGGACCAATGCGCAACAAGCTTGCCGCCCATGCGGATGACCTGCCCAAGCGCGAGCGTCGCGGCCGTCGCGGTTGAACTTGGGCTGGATCGGCGCACTGCCTGACCCGTTGGGCATTATCGTTTTTCTCATCCTGGGCTACCCGGTCCCATTCATCCTTGCGCTTGTCGTGCTCTATATTATCGCGCGATATGCATTCCGCTGGTCCGTGCTTGTCAGCCTCCTGATGAGTGTTATCATTGGACCGCTCGCGTTCTTTGCGGGTATTTCGTTTTTTTAATGGTGTGTGGTTCATGTAGCCCGCAGGAACTCGCCGCGATAACCAATGGCATCATCGCCCCTTTGACGATGCCAAAGGTCCAATACTTGGGTGAAAAACGAAATCAATCAAAATATTTCTTCCACTCGCTCAGTTGCGTGCAAATGCGGCCATGTGAAAACGCTGCTGATCGGGCATATAGGCGTGTTCCCGGCCGACTGGACAAGCCAGCCGTGCCAGACAGCCGCCATCGAGACACACACGCCCTTGTGGTTCTGCGAGATATGATCGGCAGCGGCCAACAGCGAAGCTCTTCCCATCGAATGCGTCCACCGGGCAAGCGCTCAGGCATGGTTTTTCCGCGCAGCTATCGCAAGGGTGATTATCCGGAGCAATTGATGGGAAGTCGATAACGCGGTCAAACAGCAAGGCACCGCGAAACGCCTGCCAGAGGCCGTATTCAGGATGAATCAACAGCCCCAAGGGCGATGCCGAGAGGCCCTCCCCACGCATGGCCCATTGCTGGAACGGCAAATAGGGTTTGTCGGATGGAAAGACGGCTTGTCCTTCCACAGCGTTCGCGACACGGGTGAGAACCTCTTTGGACCATGTATCGAGCGGATCGTCCACATCTGGATGCGCCCGCCGCCATTCAACGAAATGCGGCCAGATGGACGAACCGAAATGGCCGATAAGAACCACGCTGCGTGCCGAAACGCCGGTGCTCAGACGGGGCGCATCATCCCCTGCTCCGAAAACAAAACCGCCGCGCGGAACAAGACCATAGGGTTCCAGCGCGGCGGCGATTTCAACAAGAGGATCGGCAATAGTCATCCCGGGCCTGAACCCTTAACAGCAGTGGCCCAGACTTCTTCATGGATCAGATTGGCCACTTTAGCCCGGCCGTCCTCGGGCTTCTTTCAGGTGAATGCGTCGGGCATCGACGCTTTTTTCTTGGCGATGAATTCCTTGAGGGATTCGTCAATGGCCGGATCAAGATAGGGTGCTTCGTAGGTTTCAAGCCAGCGTCGTGCCAGTTCATTGCCGCGCTGATCGGCACGTTTCTCGCCCTCGGCAAGCCACTGCTCATAGGAATTGTTGTCAGCAATGTTCGAGCGGTAGAAGGCCGTCTGGAAGTTTGCCTGTGTATGGTCGCAGCCAAGATAATGGCTGCCGGGGCCTACCTGACGGATCGCATCCATCGCCTGACCATTCTCGGAAAGGTCAACACCTTCAGCAAATTTCTGCGCCATGCCCAGCTGGTCGATGTCCATCATGAACTTTTCATAGGATGAGACGAGACCGCCTTCGAGCCAGCCGGCGGAATGCAGCACAAAGTTCGTGCCAGCCAGAAGCGTCGAGTTCAGCGTATTGGCGCTTTCATAGGCCGCCTGCGCATCGGAAACCTTTGAAGCGCAAAGCGAACCACCGGTACGGAAGGGCAAGCCCAGACGGCGTGCCAGCGCCGCAGCGCCGTAAGATACAAGCGACGGCTCAGGTGTTCCGAAAGTCGGCGCACCCGACTGCATCGAGATGGACGAGGCAAATGTGCCGAAAATAACCGGAGCACCCGGTCGGATCAGCTGGGTGAGCGCTGCACCGGCCAGCACTTCCGCCAGAACCTGCGTCAACGTACCGGCCACCGTCACAGGGCTCATCGCACCGGCAAGAATGAACGGCGTGACAATGCAGGCTTGATTGTTGCGGGCATAGACCTTGAGCGCGCCAACCATCGTCTCGTCAAAAACCATCGGCGAATTGGCGTTGATCAGACTGGTCAAAACCGTGTTCTGGTCGAGATAATCCTCACCGAAAACCAGCTTACACATGGATATCGTGTCTTCCGCCCGCTCAGGCGCGGTGACAGACCCCATGAACGGCTTGTCGGAATATTTGATATGGGCATAGACCATATCGAGGTGGCGCTTGTTGACGGGAACGTCGACAGGCTCGCACACGGTGCCGCCGGAATGGTGGATTGACGGTGCCATATAGGCGAGCTTTACGAAATTATTGAAGTCTTCAATGGTCGCATAGCGGCGATTGCCATCAAGATCGCGCACAAAGGGCGGGCCGTAGACCGGCGCAAACACCGTGGCCTTGCCACCGATCTGCACGGAACGCTCGGGGTTGCGCGCATGCTGTGTGTAGATGGACGGTGCTGTCTTCAGCAGTGAGCGGGGAAGCCCTTTTGGAAAGTGCACGCGCTCGCCTTTGACATCGGCCCCAGCTTCGCGCCAAAGCTGCAAAGCTTCCGCATCGTCGCGGAACTCGATACCGATTTCCTCAAGGACGGTATCCGCATTGGCCTCGATCAGCGCCAGCCCTTCCTCATCAAGCACTTCATATTCGCGAATCTTGCGCGTGATATAGGTGAGCGACTTGCCTGGGCCACCGCCGGAACGGGCGGCACGGCGTGCAGCAGCGCCCGCACCGGCACCGCGTCCACGGCGTACGCCGCTTTCAGCAGTATCAGCGGGAGTCGCAGTGTCCACCGGTGCATCAACTGGCGTTTCCTGATTCATTTTATTTCTCCAGGCGCTTGATGCGCGGATTGGTTTAACGATCCGATCCTACCTGCGACATGGACAGGCGCGTTTCCGTGTGCGTCAAACGATGGCGCATGGAAGACAAACAGGTGGTCGCTTTCGTCATTTACGAGGTCGCATTTAAGCAATGCGTTTTCAGCAACTTGCCCGATATGTTAAGGGAATGCCAGTAGAGATAAAAAGCGCTGCATAACGCTTGAGAGGAAGACACCCATGGCCGACGATGAAATCATTCTTTCGGAGCTTTCGGACGACGAACTCGTCGAACAAATGCACGACGATCTCTACGATGGATTGAAGGAAGAGATCGAGGAAGGCACCAATATCCTTCTGGAGCGCGGCTGGGTGCCTTACCGGGTTTTGACCGAAGCACTCGTCGAAGGCATGCGCATCGTTGGCGAAGATTTCCGTGACGGCATCCTCTTCGTGCCGGAAGTTCTGCTGTCGGCCAATGCCATGAAAGCCGGCATGTTCATCCTGCGCCCGCTTCTCGCAGCCACGGGCGCGCCGAAACAGGGCAAGCTCGTTATCGGCACCGTCAAGGGCGACATTCACGACATTGGCAAGAATCTGGTCGGCATGATGATGGAAGGCGCGGGCTTTGACGTCATTGATCTTGGCATCAACAATCCGGTCGAAAATTATCTGGCAGCCATTGAAGAGCACAAGCCTGACATTCTCGGCATGTCTGCCCTGCTCACCACGACCATGCCCTACATGAAAGTCGTCATTGATACGATGAAGGAAAAGGGCATTCGCGACGATTATGTGGTGCTCGTCGGCGGCGCGCCGCTGAACGAAGAATTCGGCAAGGCTGTCGGTGCCGATGCCTATTGCCGCGATGCGGCGGTGGCCGTTGAAACCGCCAAGGACTATATGAAGCGCAAGCACAACCAGATGTCCGGCGCCTGAACCAAATCAAAACGGCCGCATCAAAATGCGGCCGTTTTTCGAATCTAGTGTAACTTTGCTGAAACTGGCCTATGAGGCCGAACAATCAGTTGGCGGCTTTTGCTACCCGATGACCAGCCGATTGGGTCGCATTCACGGTGTTGGCTGTATCGGAGCCGATACCGCGGATTGTGTTGGCGCAGCCGGCCAGTGCTACGACAGCAAGAACAGCGGCGATCGGTACAACGCGTGATAGTTTCATGGACAGGGTCTCCCGTTCTGATAGAATTTAATCAACGTTCGCATAACGCGATGGAGCGAAATCAGTTCCATGAATGTTAGCCAGAATTCGAATAATTCGCCAGAGATCGTCCGGGTGATCGCCTGCGGCATGATTGCCCGGGAAATACTGGCTATACGCGAGCAATTCGGCCTCGATCACATCGAGCTGAAATGTCTGCCCGCCGTCTATCATCATCATCCGGAAAAGATTGCACCGTCGGTGGATCGGGCAATCGTCAAGGCAAAAGCTCAGGGCATCAAGCGAATCTTCGTCGGTTATGCCGATTGCGGCACCGGCGGCATGCTCGATCGTGTCTGCGAAAAGCACGGTGTGGAGCGTATTGAGGGTCCGCATTGCTTCTCGTTCTATGTCGGCAATGATGCCTTTGCGTCCAAGTGGGATGATGACATGACGTCATTCTTCATGACGGACTTTCTCGCCCGGCATTTCGAAGCCTTCATGGTCAAACCGCTTGGCCTCGACCGCCACCCTGAGTTGCGTGACATGTATTTCGGCAATTACACCAAGATGATCTACCTCGCTCAGACAGACGACGCCAAGCTCAATGCCAATGCCGAAAAGGCGGCTGAATTCCTTGGCCTCGCCTATGAGCGGCGCTTTACGGCCTATGGCGATCTGGTTCCTGCCCTGCGGCTGGCAGCAGCAGATAGCGCAGTTTGACACTTTCATTTACGCCTTTAAATCGGCATGGTCCGCCTGCTTCCTGATGGAATCGAAAACAAAGGACCGTTCTCATGCTGTTTCGAACCCTTCTTCTCGCAACGATCAGTCTGGCAACCATAGGCGCCGCCCATGCGGATGGCGCGATTACAAAGATCATCACGCCCGCCGATACCAAACGGCTAGAGCAGTACGATCAAACAAAGACCAAGGCGGTTGCAGATGCGAAAGCGACCGGTAGCGCCGCTGATATCCGCATTGTCGATGAATTGTTAAAGCGCCCCAGCCTGCCATTCAGTGAAGGTTTTGACATGACCGGCAACTGGCAGTGCCGGACAATCAAGCTCGGCGGCATGGCCCCGGCGCTCGTGGTTTATGGCTGGTTCAAATGCAAGGTCACGGATGATGGCTCCGGCTGGGCTTTGGAAAAAGTGACTGGATCGCAACGCACCAAAGGGCGTTTCTACACCGAAAGCGACAAGCGCCTGACCTATCTCGGCACCGGCTATGTTTCGGATCAAAAGCCTGCGAAATATGGTGCAGGACCGAAAACCGACGAAGCTGGCTATGCCTATCGCACCGGCAAGAATGCCTTCCGCATCGAGTTTCCGGCGCCCTATTACGAATCCCTGCTCAACATCATGGAATTCAAACGTTAAGCACTTTCGTCGCTGCCGCGTCATTGCAATGTCACCTTTGCCCCTCCATATGGGCAAAGGTTGAACAAAAGACGGACCCATGGTTGCAATAGATAGTGAAAATCAGAAGAATATGGACAGTGCTTCGACACATGCGGAAAACGATCCGCGGCCCCTTTCACAGGTTTTCGAAGACCTTGCGCGGACAACCACCGCACCCGTTTCTTTCACCGAACTTGAAGATGCCTTCACTGATCGCAGCTTCGCAGCCCTTTTGACATTTTTCGCCATTCTCAACCTGCTTCCACTGCCACCGGGAACCGGTATTGTCACCGGCATCCCGCTTGTTCTTGTATCGGTGCAGATGGTCATGGGCCGCGAATCCGTCTGGCTACCGACCTTCATGCGCACAAAAACCATTGCGCCGGAACGTTTTCGTCAGGTCTCGAACAAGGTTGTTCCGTGGCTGCAATGGCTGGAACGCTTCATCCGCCCGCGCAACTGGCCCTTTTCCCAGCGTCAGGGCGATCGCTGGCTCGGCGCATTTACGACAGTTCTGGGCATGTCCGTCGTCCTGCCAATGCCGCTTTCAAACTGGCTTCCGGCCTTGGCAACGGCCATTATCGGCATTGCCCTGTGCGAACGCGATGGCCGCCTGATGCTCGGCGGCCTCATACTGGGCGTGGTCTCGATCAGCATCGTCTTTGGCTTCGCCTTCATCGCCGCCAATGTGCTGGCCTATCTGGCGGGCTTCTGGCCTTTTTAAGATTGGGTAGAGCCGCTGTGTTGGTGCTTGGTGCGTGGTTCGACAAGCTCACCATGAGGGATAGAGGTGATGTAAAGATGATCGCCAGCTTTGCAGATCACCAACGTTGCAGAACTTGACTCCCTTTCATCACCCCTCTCCCTCATGGTGAGCTTGTCGAACCACGAACCAACCACCCCCACTAAAATCTCTGTCGCAAAAACAACAATGTCGCACGTCGCATTTGAGTGGGCGCACGTCGTGAGATAACAAGCTTACCCCCTGATTATCAGGCAAAACGGTCCTCGTTGGAGGATAAACTGCATGGCCGATCTTATTGTCGTTTATTGGCGGGACATTCCTGCTCAAGTGACCGTCAAAAAAGGACGTCAGGCCGCAAAACGCGAACTTCCTCTTCGATTTACTGAAGCCATCGACATGTGTGCGATGCGCATTGGCGCCCGGGATTCGGACGCCTATCTGGCAGAGTGGCGCCGGGGAACACCGGTGCCGGTGAGTGATGATCTGGATGCGGAGGCTGATGCGGCCCTCGCCCGTATTGACAGCGAATATCATCGGGAACGCCTTGTGGCGCTAGTAAAGGCAGGCGGACATGACAATTCATGAACTGAAAGCAAAGCCAATGACAAAGATCGCAGCATCCATCGAAGTGGCGGCACGCCAGGCGATTGAATCGCAGGACCTGCCCGGACTGTTCCCGGAAGGGACACGCGTTTACATCACTGACATGGGTACCGATGGTGTTGACACGCTGACAGCTGCCGCCAAGCGCATTCATGATCTCGGCTACAAGCCAGTTCCGCATTTCGCTTCCCGCCGCCTTGGCACGAAAGTAGCCTTGGAAACCCGCATCCGCCGCGCCGCTGAAGAAGCTGGTGTGACCGATGTGCTGGTTATCGGCGGCGGCCTTGAACGGCAGGCTGGCGAATTTTCCTCCACCATGGAAGTGCTGGAAACCGGCTTTTTCGACAAATACGGCATCACCGAAATGGGCGTCGCCGGTCATCCGGAAGGCAGCCCGGAATTTTCCGAAGCTGTTGCGCTTGAAGCCCTGCGCCTGAAGAAGAATTTTGGTGAACGCACAGGCGCCCGCTTGCGTGTCGTCACGCAGTTCGGCTTTGATGCCGATCGCTTTATCCGCTATGCGGAATCGCTGCGGGAACATGGCGTTGATCTGCCTGTGCACTTGGGCGTTGCTGGCCCGGCCAAGATCACCACATTGATCAAATATGCTGCCATGTGCGGCGTCGGCAACTCGATCAGCTTCCTCAAAAAGAATGCTCTGTCCCTGACAGCGCTTGCCACCAGCCATTCACCTGAAGGTGTTGTTGGCCCCATCGAACAGCATGTGATCAACCATCCGGCTTCCGCCATCAAGCAGATCCACATTTTTCCGTTTGGCGGCCTGAAGAAGTCCTCCGAATGGCTTGTTGATCGCGGCTCGTGGAATGTCGCATCCGGCCATTACGCATCTGCAGCAGCGAACTAAGGATTTCCTGAATGACCCGTACCATTGTTGCCTCGGCGACCAGAGAAATCATCATCGGATTTGACCAGCCTTTCTGCGTGATCGGCGAGCGGATCAATCCGACCGGGCGCAAGAAGCTTGCCGCCGAAATGATCGCTGGCAATTTTGATACGGTCATCCGGGATGCGCTGGAGCAGGTTGCTGCCGGTGCAACCATGCTTGATGTCAATGCGGGCGTCACTGCTGTCGACCCGAATGCAACGGAACCGGGCCTTCTGGTCAAGACACTGGAGATCGTGCAGAATCTGGTCGATGTTCCCCTCTCCATCGACAGTTCGGTAACGGCTGCTATTGAAGCTGCTCTGAAAGTCGCCAAGGGCCGTCCGCTGGTTAATTCGGTGACCGGTGAAGAGGAAAAGCTTGAAGCCATCCTGCCGCTGATCAAGAAGTACAATGTCCCCGTCGTCGCCATCTCGAACGACGAAACCGGTATTTCCATGGACCCGGACGTTCGTTTTGCCGTTGCCAAGAAGATCGTGCAGCGCGCGGCTGATTTTGGCATTCCGGCGCATGATATCGTCGTTGACCCGCTGGTCATGCCGATTGGCGCGCTTGGAGATGCAGGCCGTCAGGTTTTTGCGCTGCTGCGCCGTCTGCGTGAAGAGCTGAAGGTCAACACCACCTGCGGCCTTTCCAACATCTCGTTCGGCCTGCCCCACCGTCACGGCATCAATGCCGGGTTTATTCCCATGGTGATCGGCGCTGGCATGACCTCGGCGATCATGAATCCMTGCCGTCCGCAGGAAATGGAAGCGGTTCACGCCGCCAACGTGCTCAACGGCACCGATGCCAACTGCACCTACTGGATCAGGAAATATCGTGACCATCAGCCGGCCGTTGCCGGGGCAGCGCCGGCTGTTTCGGTTCCTGCTGACGCCAATGGCGGTGGACGGCGGCGCGGTGGACGTGAAGCGCGGCGCGGCGTTGCCGGTTGATTGATTTGTGATGCCACGCTATTGGCGTGGTTCGTGGTTCGACAAGCTCACCATGAGGGAGAGTGAGGATGCAACGCTCATCTTAGGGATGGCAGATCAAAAAGATCACGCATCACAAGAGTTGCAGAACTTGACTCCCTTTCATCACCACTCTCCCTCATGGTGAGCCTGTCGAACCACGAACCACGCATGACGGTATTGCAAGCAGATCTCTTGCAGGACTTGGAGCATTGATTGTGAACGCACCCGTAAAATCCCCTGAAGCATCGGCAAAGGACGCGCTTGTTCTGTTCATGCCGTCGGGCAAGCGCGGGCATTTTGCGGTTGGCACCACGGTGCTGGAGGCAGCGCGCACGCTCGGTGTCTATGTGGAAAGCGTGTGCGGCGGGCGCGGCATTTGCGGGCGCTGCCAGATTGACGTGCAGGAAGGCAAATTTGCCAAGCACGGCATTACCTCTTCCAATGATCACATTTCCGAATTCGGTCCAAAAGAAAAACGTTACGCCGAAAAGCGTGATCTGAAGGATGGCCGCCGCCTCTCCTGTTCGGCAACCATTCTTGGCGATCTCGTTGTGGATGTGCCGCAGGATGTTCAGGTCAATGCGCAGGTCGTGCGCAAGGATGCCGATACACGCATTATCGAGCGCAACCCCGCCATTCACATGTGCTATGTCGAGGTGGAAGAGCCTGACATGCACAAGCCGCTTGGCGATCTTGACCGCCTGAAGGCCGCACTGGAAAAGGAATGGGGCATCCGCAATCTTGATGTGGACACCTATCTCCTGCCGCAAATTCAGAAAATCCTGCGCAAGGGCGAATGGGGCGTCACCGCTGCCATTCACCACGACGAGGAAACGACGCGGCCAACCATGATCGGCCTGTGGCCGGGCCTGAAGAACGAGGCTTACGGCATCGCCTGCGATATCGGTTCCACCACCATTGCCATGCATCTGTCATCGCTGCTTTCGGTGCGCACCATTGCTTCCGCAGGTACATCCAACCCGCAGATCCGTTTCGGCGAAGATCTGATGAGCCGCGTCTCCTATGTCATGATGAACCCGGATGGTCGGGAAGGCATGACCAATGCGGTGCGCGAAGCCATCAACGATCTGATTGGCAAAGTCTGCGCCGAAGGCAATGTCGCGCGCGAGGACATTCTCGATGCGGTGTTTGTCGGCAATCCTATCATGCATCACCTTTTCCTCGGCATTGACCCGACGGAACTCGGCGGGGCGCCGTTTGCCCTCGCCGTTTCCGGCGCCGTGCATCTCAGAGCCAGTGAAATCGGTCTCAATATGAACCCCGGCTCCCGGGTCTATATGCTGCCATGCATTGCCGGTCATGTCGGCGCTGACGCTGCTGCGGCAACCCTTGCGGAAGGCCCGCACCGGCAGGACGAAATGATGCTGCTTGTCGATGTCGGCACCAATGCGGAAATCGTGCTTGGCAACCGGCAACGCACAGTTGCAGCCTCCTCGCCAACAGGCCCGGCATTTGAGGGCGCGGAAATCTCAGGCGGCCAGCGCGCTGCCCCCGGCGCCATCGAACGTGTGCGTATCGATCCGATAACACTGGAGCCACGCTTCCGCGTCATCGGCACCGAACAATGGTCGGATGAACCGGGTTTTGCCGAAGCCGTGCAGGCAAGCGGCATCACCGGCATTTGCGGCTCGGCTATTATCGAAGTCGTGGCGGAAATGTACCTCTCGGGCATTATCTCCGAAGATGGCGTGGTGGACGGCAGTCTTGTCGCCAAGTCGCCGCGTATCATGCCAAACGGTCGTACATTCTCCTATCTGCTGCGCGAGGGAACACCGACCATCACCATTACCCAGAACGATGTTCGCGCAATCCAGCTTGCAAAAGCTGCGCTCTATGCGGGCGTCAAGCTGCTGATGGACAAGCAAGGCATTGATCACGTCGATCAAATCCGTTTTGCCGGTGCCTTCGGTTCTTTTATCGATCCAAAATATGCCATGGTGCTCGGCCTTATCCCCGATTGCGATCTCGACAAGGTAAAAGCTGTCGGCAATGCCGCCGGTACAGGCGCGCGCATGGCGCTGCTTAACCGCGATTATCGCCGCGAGATCGAGGATACCGTCACGCGCATCGAGAAGATCGAAACGGCACTGGAGCCAAAATTCCAGGAGCATTTCGTCTACGCCATGGCCATGCCGAACAAGGTTGATCCCTTCCCCAAACTCTCGCTGGCCGTTACCCTGCCGCCACGCAAGAATGTCGGCGAGGATGGCCAGACCGGCGACGCCACCCCGCGCCGACGCTCACGCGAGGACCGTGCGGCCCGCCGATCGCGCGAATAGGCCGCGTGAATAAATCCATTCAGTTGAGTTTGTCACGCAGACAAATTCCGCTATCAACATCCACCATGATTGATTCCGGATATATGTTCCCATGATTGCCTGCTTTGACATCGGTGGCTCGGCCATCAAGGGTGCAATAGCCTATGCGCCCGAAGACATCCGGCCACTGCCGAAAGTGCCGACGCCCTTGCGCGATTTCGACGCCTTTGCTGCCGCGATTGAAAAGATTGCAGCGGAGGGTGGCGCTGATACCGCATCGCTGATTTCCATTTCGATTGCCGGTGTTATCGATGCGGATAGTGGTAAAATCACCTGTGCGAACATTCCCTGCATCGATGGTCGCCCGCTGGTCAAAGACCTCAGCGAAAAACTGCGCCGTCCGGTTCTTGTCGCCAATGACGCCGATTGTTTTGCCCTGTCGGAAGCCGTTGTCGGTGCCGGACGCGGCCACCGCGTGGTGTTCGGGATTATTCTGGGCACTGGCGTTGGTGGCGGTCTTGTCATCAATGGCAAGATACATGAGGGCGCCGGCGGCTTTGCCGGGGAATGGGGCCATGGTCCGATATCGGCGACATGGGCAGGCAATCCGCCGATTGCCATCCCGCGTTATGCCTGCGGTTGTGGTCAGGTCGGCTGCGTCGATGCGGTTGGCGCGGCGCGTGGCATGGAACGCCTGCATGCACACATTCACGGCGTTGATCTGCCAAGCACCGAGATTATTGCCGCGTGGAACAATGGCGATGCGGCGGCGGAGCGCACCATTGACTGCTACATTGATATCGTCAGCGGCCCGCTGGCCATGACGCTCAATGTGGTCGGCGCGTCGATTGTGCCTGTCGGTGGCGGTCTTGCCAATTCAGTCCCGCTGATCGAGCGGCTGGACCGCGCCGTGCGTGACCGCATCCTGTGGAAGACAGCCAAACCATTGGTCATCCCGGCGCAACTGAAAATTGAACCCGGACTGATCGGTGCCGGTGTTCTCGGTTTGATGGGAGCGGCACAATGAGCGGCATTCTTCTGGAAGTCTGCGTTGATGATTCGAGCGGCCTCGCCGCTGCCATCACAGGCGGCGCTGACCGGGTAGAGCTTTGTTCCGCGCTGGAACTCGGCGGCCTGACGCCAACTCCCGGCCTGATCGGTCAGGCCATTGCTTCGCCCATTCCGATCTACGCCATGATCCGTCCGAGGCCCGGCAATTTCGTCTTCGGCGAGGCTGATATCGACGCGATGCTGCGGGAAATCGACATGATCCGCAGCGCCGGTCTGGCGGGCATCGTCCTTGGTGCGAACCATGCCAATGGCAGTCTCGACCATGCCACGCTTGAACGCCTGATGCGCAATTGCCATGGACTGGGCGTGACGCTGCATCGGGCCTTCGATCTCGTACCCGATCTTGCTGAGGCTGTTGAAACGGCTGTTGGACTTGGCTTTGAACGTATTCTGACTTCAGGCCGCATGCCGACATCAGCTGAAGGCATCGACAATCTGGCAGAAACCTTCTCGCTTGCCGCTGGGCGGATCAAGATCATGCCCGGCTCCGGCGTCAATATCGGCAATGCCGGTGCATTGCTTGACCGTATTCCCTTTCGGGAAATCCACTCTTCCTGTGCTGTTCTGGCAGAACCAGTCAGCGCTGCAGCACAGCGGCTCGGTTTTGAAACCGCTACTCAAAAGCGCACCAGTGTTGAGCTTGTGCGGGCGTTGAAGGCTTATTGCCAAACGAGGTGAGGTTCATCACCCCCCTCTGTCCTGTCGGACATCTCCCCCACAAGGGGGGAGATCACATTGGCATGAACGCCTTTGCACAACAGGAAACTTTGCAAATTGTGCAAAGGCAGTAACACAGCTGATCTCCCCCCTTGTGGGGGAGATGTCCGACAGGACAGAGGGGGGTGTTACCGCTCCAATTGCCCCTAAAGCTTGCCCGTCCTCTCATAGCCCTCGAAATACACCCGCAGATGCTGGGCGACAGCTTTGACATGCGCACCGGCATTTTTGGCAACCAGCATGCCAAGCTTGGATTCACCAAGCGGTGGCAGACCAGTTTCCGGGCCAAGTGCGACCATATTGTCCTCAAGCAGAAACTTTGAGAACGGCGCAACGGCAAGGTCGGCCACGATAGCGGCGCGCTGGCCCATCGTATGGGCGCTCATATAGGCGACACGATAGTCCCTGCCAGCGCTTTCAAGTGCGCTGATGGCATTGGCGCGCCAGATGCAGCCCTCTTCCCACATGGACAGCGGCAACGGATTGCGCTCATGCGCTGTTCCGCATTTCGCCCCGGCCCAGATGATTTCCTCGGTCATCAGAACCTCGACCTCATCAAGCTTGGCCAATGTTTCATTGACATTAACAAGCGTCACATCAAGCCGCTGCTCATCCAGCCGCTTGCGCAGGCTGTTACTCTGGTCGATGACCACATCAACGGTGACATCCGGATGCGACTCGGCAAAGCGCTTCAAAACGAAGGGCAGCACCTTTTCGCCGATATCATCAGGCGCACCGAGCCGGACAACCCCGGAAACCGTTGGCGTGATGAATTTCGCCACAGTTTCGCGATTGAGCGCCAGCATGCGCCGCGCATATCCAAGCAGCAACTCGCCGCTCGGCGTCAGTTTGACCGAACGTGCATCGCGTTCAAGCAGGATATGACCAAGCGTCTCCTCAAGCTTCTTGATCTGCATGGAAACAGCCGAAGGTGTGCGGAACACCGCATTGGCAGCGCTGGAAAAGCTGCCCGTCTCGGCAATCATGGCAAAGGTACGCAACACATCAAGATCGAGGATCGGTATGGGATGCTGCATCGGTGCTGACATTGCGGCGTCTCCTTCATCAATTTTTCTGAACTATACTGTTCTGTAATTTCGTTTGATTGAACATCAACTTGGGCAGATAGTCAATATCACACAACAAGGTGGCTACAGAAAATTGGGCACCTTAACCACAAGGAGCAGCAAAATGAGTGTCTGCAATGAACTTCCACACCAGACAAGCCTGAGTGAACGTCTCTTCACTGCCGTTACACGCACGGCAGAAAGCGTCGCATCAATAGCAATAGTCTCGCGCGATGCGATTGTCCGGGGCCGTCGGCGGCGCGTGACAGAAGCAGCTCTGGATAGTCTTCCAGATAATATCCGCTCTGATATTGGCTGGCCCGATCTGTATGAGCGCCAGATTGCCGAATGCAATCAGCTTAATCGCACGCGCCAATAAATCATGAGAACACCCCAATAAGGGAGCGGACCTGTTCACGTCCGCTCCCTTTATTTTGCGCTTTACCTGCGCTTTTGCGACACAGGCAGGCTCACTTCCCTTTAGAATAATTCTATGGTTCTATCTGAAAAAAAGCTCCAGAGACCACGCCCGTAATTTGAAGAACCTACTTCAGGTGCGACATGGCCTCGTAGTAATAATGGGAACATAGAATCATCATGAACCAGACGGACCTGAACAAGCGGTCTTTTGTTTTTTTCCTTGTGCCGAACTTTTCGATGATCGCTTTTGCGACCGCTATCGAACCGCTGCGCATCGCCAATCGCATGCTCGGATATGAGGCCTATCGCTGGCGTCTGGCCTCGGTCGATGGCAAACCCGTCACGGCCTCCAATGGCGTTGAATGCGCTGCGAACTCTTCCCTGGAAGATGAACGCCGCTTTCTAACTGGCGAAGACCGTCCATCCATGGTTTTTGTCTGCTCCGGCGTGCATGTCGAAAAATTCCAGAACAAATCCGTCTATGCCTGGCTCCGTGAAGAATTCAACCGCGGCGTCGCCGTCGGCGGCCTTTGCACCGGCGCGCACATTCTGGCTGCCGCTGGCCTGCTCTCGGGCAAGCGCTGCGCAATCCATTGGGAAAACCTTCCCGGCTTTGCCGAAGCGTTTCCGAAAGCCGACGTCTATGCGGACCTGTTTGAAGTCGACGGCAATATCTACACCTGCGCCGGCGGCACCGCCGCGCTCGACATGATGTTGAAGCTCATCGGCGATGATTTCGGCGATAATATCGTCAACCGCGTCTGCGAACAGGCCCTGACCGACCGCGTGCGCAGCCCGCATGATCGTCAGCGATTGCCATTGCGCGCACGTCTCGGCGTGCAGAACTCAAAAGTTCTCACCATCATCGAACTGATGGAGGCACGTCTGTCCGAGCCGCTATCGCTCATCGAGATTGCCGATCATGTCGGCCTGTCGCGCCGCCAGATCGAACGGCTGTTCCGGCAGGAGATGGGCCGCTCACCCGCGCGCTATTATCTGGAAATCCGGCTCGACCGCGCCCGCCATCTCCTGATCCAGTCATCCATGCCTATTGTTGAAGTAGCGGTTGCCTGCGGCTTTGTCTCCGCATCGCATTTTTCCAAATGCTACCGCGAACTTTATGGCCGCTCACCACAGCAGGAACGCGCCGACCGCAAGCAGCTGATGGCGGCATAGTTACCTGCTTCAGCATGTTCGTGGTTCGTGGTTCGTGGTTCGTGGTTCGTGGTTCGACATAACAACCATGAGGGAGAGTGAGGATGCAACGCTCATCGTAAAGATTGCAGCGTAAGGGGTGCAGAATTTCGCTCCTAACAAACCCACCCCACCGTCATCCTCGGGCTTCACCCACCCCCACCGTCATCCTCGGGCTTCACCCACCCCCACCGTCATCCTCGGGCTTGACCCGAGGACCCACAATTCAAAAGTGCTGAACGTTGAGATTCGTTTGAGCTCCTTAGCCGTGGGTCCTCGGGTCAAGCCCGAGGATGACGGTGGGGTGGTTTTTTTTAGGAGCCAAATTCTTCACCCTTGGCGGTTACACTACCAATCTCTCCAATATGGGTGCTTAGCATCGCATCAACCAATCCAAGGTGGTTCTTGCATCCTCACTCTCCCTCATGGTTGTTATATCGACCCACGAACCATCCTTGAAGCAAATCTATCGCGATTCCCAATCCTGCATGCGCCGCTGCCAGACTTTTTCACCGGACAGGCAGTCATAGTCTTTCTTGGCCTGCGCAACGATAACCGGGAGTTTTTCCTGAGGCGACCATTCTGCATGTTGTATCCCATCGGGCTTATCAGCGAGTTCCTGCACAAGCTTGCGGCGCACGGCTTCGGGAAACTGTTCCCATGAATTGACGGGAACCATGAAGGCGCCGCGACCGCCGATGACGCAGTTACCGTAATAGATATCAAGATCGGAGACGGCCCAATCCGAATAGAAGTCGCTCTGTGTCATCAATGGCAGACCATTGATGGTCACGCCCTTGGCAATCGCCTCCGCACGCGCTTCGATGACTGGCCTGCCATGATTATTGGCACCATCGCCGGAGACATCGATCACATGGCGCGAGGACCGGAAACCGTTATTGTCAAAAAGCGTCGCGCCAAAATCAATCGCTCCGGAAATCGATGTGCGGCTTTGCGTGGAAGGAATGGGTTGATCGAGCGCTACAGCCAGCCGTTCAGCCGATTCAGCGCTATCCACCAGCGTCCATGGCACGATGACGCGCTGCATGGATGACCCCGCCCACTCGACATAGGTAATTGCCACGCGGCCATGAACGCCTTCAAGAATGGCATCGATAACCTGACGGTGGCGCAAGGCGGCGATATAGCCATCGCGCTGAATCTTCTGCTCAAAGGGTTCCATGGAGCGGGATGCATCCACAGCCAGCACAAGCTCGACATCAACATCGACAGGGGCGGTCTGGGCGCATGCAGCAGAACTCGCCAGTGATGCCGCGAGTAAGAGAAAACCTCTGAAAGTTTTCCTGTGCGATGCCATGGGCAAGTGTAACGCAATCAGGCGCAATACAAAGCCCGATACGGCGCATTCACGCTCTATTGAACGGTTGTTCAAAAGAAATGGCGCCCCTGCGGACGCCATTTCTTATTCTTCGAAGTGGTAAGAGAAGTTTATGCGCGCAGACGCTCGTTCTCGGTATCAAAAGGTGCTTCCGGAATGACCGTTGCCTTGTGAGTCTTGCCAAGGATTTTGATCTCAAGCTGGGTGCCCAGTGCCGAATAGTCAGGCTTGACCATGGCAAGCGCGAGGCTCTTGCCCAGACGCCAGCCGTAACCACCATGGGTAGCACGGCCAATCAGCTGGCCATTGGCATAGATCGGTTCGCTGCCACGCGCGTCGATATCGGAAACACCCGGTACATGGACCTCAAGCGTAACGAAATTCCACTTCAGGCCATCCTCGCGCGCCTTCACCACCGCATCACGGCCAATGAAATCACCCTTGTTTGGATGAACGAAACGGTCGAGGCCACTTTCGAAGGCGTTGTATTCAATCGACAGTTCCCGAGGGATCAGGCGATAGGACTTTTCGACGGCCATTGCCGTCATGGCGCGGATGCCGAATGGCTTGATGCCAAATTCCGCACCGGCTTCGAGCAGCAGATCATAAATAGTGTTCTGCTGTTCAATCGGGTGATGCAGTTCCCAGCCAAGTTCACCGACAAAGTTGACACGCAGGGCATGGGCTGTGCCGGTGCCAACGCTGATTTCCTTACCCGACAGCCATGGGAAGGCTTCATTGGACAGGTCAGCCCGTGTGAGTTTCTGCAGCACTTCGCGGCTTTTGGGTCCGGCAACAACCAGCACGCCATACATCTGCGTGATTGGGCGCAGGGTTACCGAGCCATCAGATGGCAGCAGCTTGTAGAGATAGTCGTGATCATGGTTCTCATAGGCACCGGCGGAGACGAGATAGAACTTGCCGGGCGCCCATTCGTAAACCGTGAACTCGGAACGTACGCCGCCGTCCTTCGTCAGGAGATGGCAGAGTGCAATGCGGCCCTGCTTCTTGGGGATGCGGTTGGCCAGAATGGAATCGAGCCATTCACGCGCACCGGGACCAGCCACTTCAATCTTGGCAAAGGCTGACATATCGAGAAGGCCGACATTGTTGGTGACGTTCTTGATCTCATTGCCCACATGCTCAAAGTAGTTCGAGCGATGAAACGACCAGATTTCTTTTACCTTGCCATCCGCATCCGGCTTTGGATGGTTGTGGTTCATGATCACATCCGGCTTGTCCAGCTTGGCAACCTCAAGGCCATAACCCTGCGGCGCGAACCAGTTGGCACGCTCCCAGCCATAGACAGTACCGAACACGGCACCGAGCGCCTTCTGGCGGTCATAGGATGGCGAACGCTTGAGCGGACGGGCGGCGCCGCGCTCTTCATCCGGATAGTGGACCGAGAACACCTCGGCATAGGCTTCCTCGTTCTTTTCCTTCAGGTAACCTTCGGTTGCGTAAGGACCGAAACGGCGTGGATCAACACCCATCATGTCAATGGACGGTTCGCCTTCGACAATCCATTCGGCCAGCTGCCAGCCAGCACCGCCAGCGGCGGTCACACCAAAGGAATGGCCTTCATTAAGCCAGAAATTCTTCAGGCGCGGCGCTGGACCGATGATGGGCGAACCATCCGGGGTATAGGCAATCGCGCCATTATAGACTTTTTTGATACCGACTTCGCCGAAGGCAGGAACGCGGGCAATCGCCGTTTCGATATAGGGTTCGAGACGGTCGAGGTCTTCCTGAAACAGCTCATACTCGCTGGCATCGGATGGCCCGTCCACATAGCAGACAGGTGCGCCCTTTTCATAAGGTCCGAGCAGCAGGCCGCCATTTTCCTCGCGCATATACCACGATGAATCGCTTTCGCGCAGAACACCCATCTCCGGTAGGCCCTTGGCCTTACGCTCAAGAATGGCCGGATGCGGCTCGGTGACGATGTACTGGTGCTCAACCGGGATGACGGGCACATCGAGACCAACCATCTTGCCGGTTTTGCGGGCAAAGTTGCCGGTTGCCGAAACAACATGTTCAGCGGTGATATCGCCCTTGTCGGTTTTCACAAGCCATTCGCCTGAAGGCAGCTGCTCGATGCCGAGAACTGAGGTGTAGCGATAGATCGTGGCACCGCGATCGCGTGCACCCTTGGCCAGAGCCTGTGTCAGATCAGCGGGCTGGATATAGCCATCTTCCGGATGCTGGATAGCACCGAGAATCCCGTCCATTTCGGCCAGCGGCCAGATTTCCTTGACCTGTTCTGGCGTCAACAGCTTGACCGGAACGCCGATGGTTTCAGCAACACCGGCATAATACATATATTCGTCCCAGCGATCCTTGGTGCGGGCGAGACGAATATTGCTGCAATTGGTGAAGCCGACATTCATGCCGGTTTCTTCCTGTAGCTCCTGATAGAACTTGACCGAGTATTTGTGGATCTGGCCGACGGAATAGCTCATGTTAAAGAGCGGCAGCAGACCGGCCGCATGCCATGTGGAACCGGATGTCAGTTCCTTGCGCTCGATGAGCACCACATCGCTCCAGCCTTTCTTGGCCAGATGATAGAGTGTTGATACACCCACCACACCACCGCCGATGACAACTACACGCGCTTGGGTCTTCATTTCATTCTATCCTCTGATATCAATCGGTGGTTTGGCGGTGATCTGGCGATACGCACCAATTTTCTGCACTATGCCGTTCGTACTGTCCATTGCTAAGGCCTGTTTGCGACATGGCCAAAACACGCCGCGACGCGCGGCAAACTGTCAGCATTTTGCGTGAATTTCTGATCAAACTGCGGGAATGATTTAACGCAATATGGAGACTTCCCGCTATAGAAATGGTCTTTAAGCGTCGACCAGCCGGAAACGAACAATAATGTCAGATATCTCCAAGGACATGACCAGACCGGCCGTTGGGATATTCTCCCCGCTGGCGTTGCTTCTGCTGGTGCTGGCGGTGCTGGCACTGCTGCTTAGTCTACGGCTGGTTGTGCCGATCGGCCCGATGTACTGGGACACCTATATATATCTCGACGCAGCCCAGCGCCTGAAGATGGGGCAAATCCCGGCGGTGGATTTTCTCGCTCCCGTCGGCGCGCTCGACTACTACCAGTTCTACTGGCTGCAAAGGCTTTTCCCCAATGGCCAGCCTACCCTGCTTGCGCAGTGGTCCGCCCTTATTTTTGCCGCGCCCATCATGGCCGTTATTGTTTGGGACGTGGACAAGCGCAGCCGTGGCATCGCCTTCGCCCTGCTTATTCCCTTTCTGATTTTTGCGATCTGCCCTACCAATACGCAGAGCTTTCATTCCTATCCCGGCATCTCAGGCTTTGGCATCTATAACCGGCATACATCGCTGCTGCTCTATGTCCTGACCAGTGCGCTGATCTTTCTGCCAATCACCCGCAAACTGGCTATCGTCGCTGCCTTGGCGATGCTGGCGCTGTTTTTTACCAAGATCACCGGCTTTCTTGCGGGCGGACTGATTGGCCTGTTTGCAATACTCAGCGGTCGGTTGAAATGGCGGCATGTATTGCTGGCCATGGTTGTGGTGATTGCTGCACTGCTGGTTTTCGAACTCAACCACCGCATGGTTTCGACCTATCTTGCCAGCATCATCGAACTTGTGGGCATGAATCAGGGCGTGCTGCTGTCACGCTTTCTGACTGTTTTTTCCACCAAGCTCGATGTCATTCTGGCCGCCGCTGTGCTCATCCTGTTTCTCTTCTGGATCAATCGCAGCAATGTGGCCGCCGCGCTCAAAAAGCTGGCAAGCCAGCCATCCACCAAGGCAGTGGCAACCGTTCTTGATCAGGACTTTCTATGGATCGGCGTTGTGCTGATCGCGGGCATATTCTTGGAGACCCAGAACACCGGCAGTCAGGAGTTTATCTTCCTCTGGCCTGTCCTGCTGGCACTCATTGTCAAGTCGGCGGTCTTGCCGGAAAGGCATCGCCTCATCGTCTACGTACTCGTTGCCTTCACGGCGATACCTACCTTGACCAAAGTCATGCACGAGAGCCTGCGCATGACAGCCGTTGCGCCAACATACGTGGCAGCACCTGTCACGGACGTAAAATCAATGGGGCTCGTGTCGACGCGCAAAGACATATGGGAGCGCGTTGATCTCCTTGAGGCGCATTATGTGAAGAATGCTGCCACCTATCGCGAACTGGCGGAACAGGGGCAGCTGCCAAGCTGGCAGCTTTATTCGGAACTGGACTACCAGATGTTCTGGCTTGTCTCGGCGGATCGCGCCGTCAAGGCCATCAAGCAGTTCGAAGCCACGAACGGCGTACACCTGAACAGTCTGATGAATCTCGATTTCACCAATCCGTTCCCATGGATTCTCGATCGCGATGCAACGCGGCATATACAAATTGGTGCAGATCCGTTCCGCACCGTTGGCACCCTGACATCGGAAGAAGAAGCCGCGGTGCGCGCCACAGACGGCGTGTTGCGGCCAAGCTGTCCCATGACAACAGCGCGTTTGATGCTTTGGAAAGTCTACGAGAAAGCCCTTGATGACAGAACCGTGGTCAAGCTCAATGAGTGCTGGGATCTTTTGCTGCGTCCGGGCATTGCCAGCACAAAATAAAAGGCCGGGACAGCAGCCCGGCCCTCACGCTCTTATTTCACCTGTGCTTTGACGAAATCCTTGACGATCCGCACGATGCCGCGCGACAGCACTTCGTCAAGCGCCGCGATAAACCGGTCGACATTTTCGTGCTGGCAGATCAATGGAGGCTCAAGGCGTACCACGTTGCGGTTATATTCCGTGAAGGCCACCAGCACCCCGTGATCGCGTAGCAGATGGCTACCGATAAAGCCCGGCAGTGATCCCTTGAGTTTGTCGTCGAGAATGGCGAGCACAGGCCGCAACACGACCGGCACTGTCTTGGAAAAATCGTGGAATTCGAGGCCGATCATCAGCCCCTGTCCGCGAACATCCTTGATCATGGCCGGATACTTGGCTTTGAGGCCTTCCAGCTGTTCCAGCAGATAATTTCCCGTCTCGGCTGCATTGTCGATCAGATGCTCGTCATAGAGAATATTGATCGCTTCAATGGCCGTCACACAGGCCTCGCCAATACCACCAAAGGTTGCCATGGCGTGGATCATCGCGGTCTTGGGTGTGCCATAGGCCTTCATATAGACCTCGCGCCGCGCAATCATCGCACCAACTGCAGCCTTGCCGCCACCCAATGATTTCGCCAGCGCCGTCACATCGGGCACAACACCCGCATGTTCGAACGCATAAAATCGACCGGAACGGCCAAAGCCGCACTGCACCTCATCGGCCACCCAGAGCACGCCATACTGATCGCACAGCGCCCGAAGCTTTTGCCAATAGGCATTTGGCGCGCTGATGATGCCGCCGCCGCCCTGAATGGTCTCAAGCACGATGACACCGATTTCCGGGTCAGAGCGAAACAGATTCTCGACCGCATCGATATCGCCGAATGGAATGCGCACGGTATTGTCGACAAGCTTGAAATCACCGCGATAAAGCTGGCCATCGGTGATCGACAAAACACCCTTGGTCTTGCCGTGGAACGAGTTTTCGGCATAGACGATCTTGGGCCTCTTTGGCCCTGCCGCCCGCTCCGCTACCTTGATTGCCGCTTCCATGGCCTCAGACCCGGATGAGCCGAGAAACACCATGTCGAGATCACCGGGCGAACAGGCCGCCAGATTATGGGCCAGCGCGCTCGCATATTGCGACATGAAGGCAATGGCGATTTCCTGACGCCGCTCGTCCTGAAACTGCTTGCGCGCAGCTACAATGCGCGGATGGTTATGGCCAAAGGCCAGTGATCCAAATCCGCCGAAAAAGTCGAGAATGGCCCGGCCGTTCTGATCGTAATAATACATGCCTTCCGCATGCTCGATCTTGATCTTGTGGAAGCCCAAAAGCTTCATGAAATGCAGCTGGCCGGGATTGAGATGTTTGGTGAAAAGCTCCGTCATGCGCGACAGCGTCATCACCTTGGCTTCTTCAACGGTCAAGAGATCGGGCCTTTTGATCGGCTCGATCATATCAGGGGTGTCTTTTGGCAGTGTTGTCGGCTTGTTCATCGATAATCCCCGTTATTGCGCCGTTATCGACGATGGTTGACCGGCAACCTTGCCATCCTTGTTGTTGCGATATTCGCGGTATGCCGCGATCAGCATGTCCTCATCCCGGTATTGCGGCACCCAGCCCAGTTGCCGCTCGGCCTTCGAGACATCCAGCACGCACATCTCGTCAGCAATCAGATATTGTTCCGGGTCCATGATCGGCATGTTCAGCCAGTCAAATGCATCCAGTGTTTTCTTGACCGCCCATGCGGGCGTCGGCAACAGCAATGATTTCGAATTGGCGAATTTAACCAGATCCCCCAGCAGCTTGCGCACTGGCGGCGGGTTAAGCGAACCGAGATTATAGGCCTCGTTGGGCACACCAGCCTTCCACGCCGCGCGTGCAGCCTCGGCGCAATCGAACACCGAAATGAACTGATAGGGGTTCTTGCCCGAACCGATCATCGGAACGGGTAGATTATAATCGATCAGCTTGAACAGCTTTTCGAGAATGCCGAGCCGTCCGGGTCCGATAATCAGGCGCGGGCGAAACAGCGAGATATCCATGCCCCGCGTCCGCCATTCAGCGGCCAGTTCCTCGGTTTTAAGTTTTGACCATCCATACTCACCCAGCGGCGCCGCCGGATGGTCTTCGGTCTGTGGCCAGACATAGGTGTGGCCGTAAATCATGTCGGTGGTGTAGTGGACAAGCTTCTTCGCGCCTGCCTTGTCCATCGCCTTGATGATGTTCTCCGTGCCGAAATAATTGACCGGAAAGAAGAAATCGTGGCGTTTGGCGCGCACTTGCAGCGGCGAGAGCATCTTGGCAGAGAGATTGTAGACCATATCATCGGCCTTGATGCCAACGGCAGCAATCGCCTGTGGATCGGTCACATCGCACTGGATAAAGGCAACATTGGCATAATGCGGCAGATCGCTCTTGACGATATCCGCAACGATAACCTCTTCACCATCGGCAATCAGTTTGGGTGCGAGATGGCGTCCGACAAATCCGTCGCCGCCGAAAATAACATGTCTCATGGCTCTGCTCACTCAGGACGACGTTGTGGGGGCTGGCGGCGTCTGTTCACCCGGCTCAGCGCCGCTGTGACGGCCGCTCTGCGCAATGAAAATCGTGCCCAGCATAATAAACGCAATTCCCGCAATCTTGTAGGCGCCCAGTTCCTCCTTGAACACGGCCCACGCAAACAGCGCGACCGCCACATAGGCAAGACTCAGAAACGGATAAGCGAAGGAAAGGTCCACCTTGGAAAGCACGTAGAGGTGCGAGGCCATCGAAATGACGAAGGTGAAAAGCCCGGCAAACACCCATGGGTTGAACACGATCTGGAAGACGCGCTGGATAAAGCTGTCTGCGCTGAAACTGATCGGTCCAAGCGTGATCATCCCATATTTCAGCATGACCTGCGCCGCCGCATTGGTCATGACTGTAAAGAGTATGAACGGAATATATTTTGTCATGCCAAGATTACCCCCACCTGCTGCCCCAATAACAACCTTACGTTGAAAAGACTCGAAGGCCATTGTTAAAAATTGAACTATCTGTCGCTTTATTCTTGGGCCGACAGAGCCGTTCGTGCCCAGAAATTCGAATTGAACATCGGGTCCCGCCATTTCTCCAGCTGCTTCCATTGCGGAAACCCTGCCTTGAAGACAGCCGCACTCATCCGCTGATCCTTATACGGATTGAGCTGGCCACCCGCTTCGATTGTCATGCGGTCAAGCTGCTCCAGCAGTGCCAGCGTTTTCTGGCCGCGATTGGGAAAATCCAGAGTGAGCGTATAACCGGCACGCGGAAATGACAGCAGACCCGGTGAGGCTATGGCACCAAAACGCTTGAGAACCGTCAGGAACGAGTTTTGCCCGGCCTGCCGCGTCGCCTCCAGCATAAGAGTGATCGTCTCGCGGGCATTGGTTTCAGGGATGACACTCTGGTGCTGATAGAGCCCTGCCCGACCATAAAGGCGGTTCCAGTTCTTCACCTGATCAAGCGGATAGAAGAAAGGCGAATAGCCTGTCAGTCCCGTATCGGTTTTGCTGCCCTTGCGATGATAATACGCCGTATTGAAAAGTTTCAGGCTTGGAAAATTGAGCGCCGAAACCGGCAGATCAACAGGCACGCCAAATCTGGTTCTACCGGTGCTGATGTCGAAATTGCCATTGTCCGCATGGTTTCCGGTCAGGAGAATGCCGCGACCGCTGCTCAACTGATCCACCCATGCGACGGCATATTCATTCTCTTCATCCGCCTTTGGGGCGAGATCGAAATAGGCGTCCAGATTTTTGAAGCGGGTGACGTGCTCTTCAATATCAAGCGAACTGACCCGCATCAGCCGGATGGAAGCCGTCTGAATAATGCCGGTCAGGCCAAGCCCGCCTATGGTGGCGTTGAACAGATCAGTATTTTCCAAGGCCGAGCAATTGGCGACTGTCCCGTCGGAGCGCAGAAGATCAAAACTCTCGACATGGCAACCGAATGTACCGCGCCGATGATGGTTCTTGCCATGCACATCATTGGCGATAACGCCGCCCAGCGTGACAAACCGGGTACCGGGCGTAACAGGCAGGAAATAGCCTTCCGGCGCGGCGATGGCGATAATATCCGCAAGCAGCATTCCCGCTTCCGCATGCAGCACACCCGTTGCTGCGTCGAAGGCGATGAGTTGATTGTTGGGCCGCATGTCCACAAGCAGACCATGGTCGTTGTGGCAACTGTCGCCATAGGATTTGCCATTGCCAAACGGCAGGTAGGAACCGGGCAGCGAAACATCGAAAGCCTGCCGCGCCTCCTCCAGCGAAATGGCGGAGCGGCGTCGCCTGTCTATCCGGCCAAAGCTTTCAAAGTCACGCGTCATGCTCTTGCGCCGCCGTAGAGCAGCAAGGCCGCGCCGATTGCGATCATGACCTGGCTGCGCCAATCGGAAATAATAAAGACAACCGGGTCCTCATGCATCTCGCCGCGATGCGCCAGAATCCAGATGCGGATATTGAGGTAGAGAACGATGGGGCACAGCGGCCAGATCATCCACGGATAGGAATAGAGCCGGACCACAGAATCGCTGTCCACATAAAGCGCGAGAACCGTGGCAGCCGCAAAAGCCGATGCGACACCGCATTGCGCAACAACCTCGCGATCACTCTGCCGGTAACCCCTGCCCGCAATCCGATCCTTTTCGAGAAGTGTCGTGCTTTGCAACTCCACATAGCGTTTGACCAAAGCCAGCGAGAGAAAGAAGAACGACGAGAACGCCAGAAGCCAGAATGATCCCGCAATGTTCGTGGCAGCAGCGCCGGCGAGCACACGCAGTGTATAAAGTCCTGCCAGCATCAGGACATCAATCAGCAGCATACGCTTGAGCGAAAGCGAATAGGCCGTTGTGGCGATGATATAGACACCCAGCACGACACTGAATGCCCACGGCAATTGCATTGCCAGAAGACCGGCGATGACGAGCAGCAGGAACGCAATCCTCAGCCCGAACGGGATGGAAAAGACCCCGCTGGCAAAGGGGCGGCTCCTTTTTCGGGCGTGCTGGCGATCCAGCGGCAGATCAAAGAGATCATTGAGGATGTAAATCGCCGAAGCCGCCGCAGAAAACGCCACAAATGCGATCAGCGCAGCGCTCAGTGTCACCCAGTTCGTGATTTCATGATCGAGTGTGGGCGGCACGAAGATAAGCGTGTTCTTCATCCATTGATGCACCCGCAACATTCGGAAGAACGTCCGCCAGCTGGTCTTTGGCGCTTCAAACATCCTTACGGAATGCGCATGCTGCCATTTGGCTGCGGCCCGGTCCGGTGCAACCACAATGGCCTCGCTTGCGGCCTCAAAGACGGGGATGTCAGCCCTGCTATTGCCCGCATAGGCAAAGCTTCTTCCGTCAAAGGTTTTCAGCAGGAACTCGGTTTTCAGCTTCGATGTCAGATTTCGCGTCTCATCCGTGGCATAAACCGCATCGAAAAGACCAATATGCGCAGCGATTGGCTCGGCAAATTGCCGGGCGGCACCGGTGGCCAGAACAATGCGCCGGCCCTTGCTGTGCTCTTCCCGCAAAAATTCGAGAAAATCCTGCCTATAGGGAAGAAGAGCGGGATTGATACAGACACGTTGGGATATCTGATGCTTCAGATTGCCTTTTCCCTTTAACGCCCAGAAAGGCAGAACAAAGAGATAAAGCATATTCTTCTTGAGCAGCTGAAAAATACTTTCCCATAGAAGGTCAGTGGCAATCAAAGTGCCATCAAGATCGACAACGAGATCCACAAACTGCTTGCTTGACTGCACGCTCACCGACACATCCCCACGCGATATTCCCCATGCGACGACCTATCGGCAAACTAGAAATGAAGAGTGAACTGCCCAAGTAAAATGAAAAAATACGAGTAAAAACAATATCGACAGTGAATCAGAAATTAATAGGCCCGAACTATTTTAAACAGTTCGGGCCTATATTTACTGGAACAGCCGGGTTTCGTCTACTTGATCGAAACCTTGCCGCCTTTGATTTCGATGCTTTCGCCGCCCGTCAGGGCTTCGCGGTCGCCATTGGGAAACGTAACGAAGCAGCCGCTGCTGCAGAACTCAACCGTATCACCGGCGGCAACCTGCAATTGGGTTTTACTGGAACCTTCGGTCACGACCACGGTCTGAGCGCTCGCGTCGCTGTTTTTCAGGCTGGCTGCGAACGCTGGACCGGCCAGAGTGGTGCCCGCTACAATGGTGCTTGTAAGAATGACAACAGCAAACTTGTTCATTTCACCCCGGTGTTTCCACCGCCCCTGTTACATCGGGCTTAACTGCCCCTTTTCGACAATAGTTATAACGGGGTGAAACTGAACGGCAACTGAACGTCTCGTTATTTTTCCGATATTTAGACGAAAGTACCAAGTTGATGACTGATCTGTATCATCAATTCTTTGTTGTCTTCTTCGGTTGTCCAGCAAGCTGCTCCTTAACGCGGTCTGTAATCATCTGAACGATGGCATCTGCATCATCCAGATGGATGTTGACGTCGCGCTGCGGGAACGGAATCTCGATCCCCTCTTCGGCAAAGCGATCAACCAGCGCAAAGCGGATTTCATTCTGCACAGTGCCTGAGTTCGACAGGTCAGCAAGATGCACCCGCATCTCGAAATCCATGGTGGAGTCCGCAAGCGCCTTGAACGCAACGAAGGGTTCGGGGTTTTTCAGGACAAGCGGATGGCTGCGCGCAATGTCCATCAGGATGGCGTGCACACGGCGTGGATCGACCTTGTAGGAAACACCAATCGGAATTTCCACGCGGCCAAGCTTGTTGCGGTGCGTCCAGTTACCAACATTGCCGTTGATGAAGGACGAGTTCGGAATAATGATCGACTGGCGCTGGAAGGTTTCAACTTCCGTCGCGCGAACACTGATCTTCTTGACAATACCGCCAACGCCGCTCGTTTCAATCCAGTCACCCACCTTGAAAGGCCGCTCGGCCAGAAGGATCAGGCCGGAGACGAAGTTCGAGACAATCGCCTGCATACCAAAACCGATACCGAGCGACAGACCACCGGCAACCAGCGCGAGGCTTGAAAGATTGATACCCGCCGCCGAAATGCCAATGAGACCCGCTATACCGAGGCCGAGATAACCGACCGCAGTGCGGATCGAGTTGCGCACACCGGAATCCAGCTTGCCACGCGACATGACGCGGACATCGAGCCAGCCCTGAAACCAGCGCGTGAAACCGTAGAACAGGGCAAACAACAGGATACCGACCGCAATGGCCACCAGCGAGATCGTCACCGATCCGATCTGGAAGCCGGTGGCAAAGGTCAGGAACCAGACCGTCATTTCGCTCCACTGGAAGCCCCAGAGCAGCAGAATGATCGGAATACCAAGCAGAAGCACAAAGACATTGATGACGATGCTGGCAATCAATCCAAGCTGGTCAAGCGTCGATTCATCAATGCCGAAGCGCGTCTGAATTGTACGTCCTAGCACGGTTCCACCAAGCGCATTCTCGTCTGCAACGGCACGCGCCGTGAGGAAGCCGAGATACATTGTGACAAGCACAGCACCATTGATGACAATCTGCTGCGAGACAAAGCGCGCAAAGCCGATATAGCCAAGCAGGGCGGCAGCGATTGGAATAAGACCGATGGCGTAAAGGAACAGCCGCAATGGACGCGGCCAGCGCTTCGCCGCACCGGTCTCCTGATCCTCCAGCGGTTTCAACAAAGCCATGGCAATGATGAGAAGCCCGACCAGAACCGTGGCAAACAGGCTTTTGGCCACCGTTAGCGACAGCGGTGAAGTTGCAATCTGGTTGATCGTATCGGCAAGGTAGTCAAGCCCGGTGATGGTTGCGGTGGCGGTGATGAGAACCATCAGGATACGCCCCGGCCGGGGCGCCACATGCACAAGCCGCCAGTTCGGCGCGCCGGGACAGATGACCGCCTGCGCCAAAGCATGAACGAAGTAGACAATACCGATCACGCAAAACAGCGTGTAGAACAGTGAGGCAACGTCAGGTCGCAACACATTGAAATAGCTAAGGAAGAGATAGGTGGTGGCAAGAAATACCACCACGGTCAGCGAGCGCATCAGCGTCGACCAGAACGCGACTGCCAGACGGCTGAGATAGGATGGCTGCTCAATGGCGGCATCGCGCAGGTAAAGGTGCCCAAGCAGCCGCTGCCCGCCAATAAGAAGGACCAGAGCAGCAATCACAGCGAAGAAAGCTGCAGCCAGCATCGACTGCCATTTGAAGGTAACGACAAAGCGCCACCAGGACGAAATCAGCTGGTTCATCGTGCTGATTTCGCGACCGTAAGCGTCGATCACTTCGCTGCCGAGAGAATAGTTGATGTCAACGCGCTGCGACAATGTATTGGCGAACAGCTCACGGCGCGCATCACCAATTGCATCAATCATCTTGTTGACTTCGAGCAACTGATCTTCAGTTTCACCCAGAACTGCGTTGATCTCGGCCTTCTCGGTCGTCAGGCGCGTCCGTTCGTCGGTAACGATCTTCGCTTCCGCTGGCTGGCCTTGTGGCGGCGGCGATCCCAGCTGTTCAAGCCGGGCATTGATCTCCGTGATACGCGGACGGAATGAAACACCGATATCGAGCAGCTTTTTGGCGCTGCCTTCCAGATCAAGCCGAAGATTTGCCAGCGCGGCGTCCGCGTCAGCTTTTTGCTTGAATTTCTGTTCGTAGGCCGCAATCTGCTTCTTCAACGCATCGATGACGGGGCGCTGCTCACTCACAATACTGGATGGAACCGCAGGAGCCGGAGCCTCAGCTACCGGTGCTGGTGCTGGTGCAACTGCTGCCGGTGCTGGTGCAGCGGGCGTAGTCGTTACCGGTGCCGGTGCAGGTGTTACCGGTGCAGGCGTCTGGGCCAAAGCCAAGTGGACAGGCGCCGACAGAAACAAAACGGCGGCAATCGTCAGAAGAATCTGCCGAAGAAAAGATGAAATCACAGGTCTGGAGCCTTTATGAATAGTTTGCTTTGTCGATTTGCCTGTTCATGTCGGCACAATCAAGGCACTTTTTGCTTCCAATTCCAAGGTTGGGTCGGGTTGTTGATAGTGCTCGCCGCTATCCTGATGACCGTCCCTTGCATCGGACAGTAGCATAATGCCGGGGTAATCATGAATCGTCACACATAAGGCAGGCCGAAATTCTTGCCAAAGTAACAGTTTTGCTCACCTTCGCTTCGTACTCATCTTGACCAGCCCAGACACACACTGTTGACTGGCATATCAGAGAAATAGAACGCCAAACCGCAACAGATTCGCTTTCGAGACAAGAAGACCATGATAATCAAATGCCCCTATTGCGGACCGCGTGACGTCATCGAATTCACCTATCAGGGCGATGCAACGCGCCAACGCCCCGACCCGGCTTCGTCAGATCAAGCTGTATGGAGCGCCTATGTCTATGACCGCGCCAACCCGATGGGCTCGCACCGCGAATTCTGGCTGCACAGCGGTGGCTGCCGCCAGCATTTGATCATCACCCGCGATATGGCCACACACGCCATTTCATCCGTTGGCTTTGCGCGCGACGCAGTTGCATCGGTAAAAGGCGGTGAGCACCCATGACCGCTTCAAGACTTCCCAAGGGCGGACGTGTTGACCGCGCCAAAACCGTTCGCTTTACCTTTGATGGCAAGGCCTATAGCGGCCATCCAGGTGATGTGCTGGCTTCAGCCCTCCTTGCCAATGGCATCACGCTGTTTGGCCGTTCCTTCAAATATCACCGCCCGCGCGGCGTCTTTGCTGCGGGCAGTGATGAACCGAATGCACTTGTCACTGTTCTGTCCGGCAGCGTTCGCGAGCCGAATGTCCGCGCTACCGAACTGGAGATCTATGATGGGCTGGTGACGGAAAGCCAGAACCGGTTCCCATCGCTTGAGCATGATTTCATGGCCGTCAACCAGTTGGCCGGCCCGATATTTTCCGCAGGGTTTTACTACAAGACCTTCATGGGACCGGCGATAGGACCGCTGCGCAGCACCAAAGTCTGGATGTTCTTTGAAAAATTCATTCGCCGCGCCGCAGGTCTTGGCAAGGCAGGCGTGACAGCAGACCCGGATCATTACGAACGCATGAATGCCTTCTGCGATGTGCTTGTGGTCGGCACTGGCCCCGCCGGGCTTCTGGCGGCAGAAGCTGCTGCGGAAACTGGCGCACAGGTGATTATCGCCGAAGAGCGCCCTATCGCTGGTGGTTCGCTTCTGGCATCGGTTGAACTGATCGATGGACGCAATGCCGCCGTCTGGGCGCGGGAAAAAGCGGCAGCGCTTGCTGCCCTTCCCAATGTCCGCTTTCTCACCCGCACCTCCGTCTGGGGTTATTATGATGGCAATGTCCTGACAGCCATCGAACACGTCTCCGACTTCAAGCCGAACCGCACGAAGGGGCAGGCACGCCAGCGCTACTGGATTATTCGCACCGGTAAAACCATTCTGGCGACGGGCGCATTTGAGCGACCCATTGTTTTTCCCGGCAATGATTGCCCCGGTGTCATGCTGGCGGATGCTGTCAGGCGCTATGCGGTCGAATACGGCGTTGCGACAGGAAACAATGTGACGCTGTTTACCAACAATGACAGCGCCTATGAAGCGGCACGCGCCCTGTCGCAGGCTGGCGTCAACATCGTCGCTATCGTTGATGTGCGTGCCGATGTTTCGGGTGCCTGCATTGAGATTGCCTCATCGGCGGGAGCAGAGCTTGTGCTCGGCCATGCGGTAACAGGCACCCATGCGGGTAAAACCCTGAGTTCGATCACCGTTCAGCATTTCAATGCGCAGACTGGCCATGTCTCTGGCGCACCACGGGAAATCAAGACCGATTGTCTGGGTGTTTCAGGCGGATGGTCTCCGGCTATCCATCTTGCCAGTCAGGCGGGTGGCAAGCCTGAGTGGGACGAAGACCTGCAGGCCTTCCTGCCACCGGAACCCAATCAGAACTGGGTCACTGCCGGTTCAGCCGCTGGCTATATGGATACGGTCAGCGTGTTTTCCGATGGCGCCACCAAAGGCTCCTCGTCCAAGGCCAAGCCGAAACTGCCCTCCGTCGACGCGCCGATGTTCGACGCTTCGCCCGCAGCCGTTTTCCAGATCGAACCGGCGGCCAAGTCTCAAAAAGCTTTCGTCGATTTTCAGCATGACGTTACCGCCGACGATATCCGCCTCGCCTATCGCGAAGGGTTCCATTCGGTCGAGCATTTGAAGCGTTACACTACGCTCGGCATGGCGACGGATCAGGGCAAGACCTCCAATATTCCCGGCCTTGCCATCATGGCCGATGCGCGTGGCATTACCATTCCTGAGGCTGGAACCACCCGTTTCCGCCCGCCCTTCACCCCGGTTTCCTTCGGTGCGATTGCTGGCGAGCGCTATGGCGATCTGCGTCCGCACCGCCTGACACCGATGCATGACTGGCATTTGGCCAACAGCGCCAAGACCTATGAGGCCGGTCTTTGGCATCGCCCGATGATCTATGGCAGCCATGGCGAAACTGTTGAACAGGCCTATGTGCGGGAAGCCCGCGCCGTGCGCCAGAGTGTCGGCATTGTCGATGTTTCAACTCTCGGGAAGATCGATATTCAGGGCCCCGACGCGGGAATATTCCTCGACCGCGTTTATACCAACATGTTCTCCACCCTGCCCGTCGGTAAGGCACGCTACGGCCTGATGCTGCGTGAAGATGGGATTGTCTATGATGATGGCACCACATGGCGCTTGAGCGAAACGCAGTTCCTGATGACGACAACCACCGCCAATGCCGGAAATGTCATGCAGCATCTGGAATTCTATCTCGATTGCATCTGGCCTGACCTGCGCGTGCATCTCACTTCAGTCACCGATGTCTGGGCCGGTACGGCTGTGTCAGGCCCAAAAGCCCGCGCGGTGCTGGAAGCCTGTGTCACAGGAACCAGCGTCGACAATACAACTCTGCCTTTCATGGGCATTGTTTATGGTTCAATCGGCGACGTGCCCGTCATGATCTGCCGCCTCTCCTTCTCGGGCGAACTTGCCTATGAAGTCTATTGCGGCGCGGGTTTCGGCACGCAGGTCTGGGAAGCGCTGCTGGAAGCAGGCAAGCCTTACGATATCATGCCTTACGGGCTGGAAGCGCTTGGTACGCTGCGTATCGAAAAGGGCCACGTTACCGGTGCCGAGATCGATGGACGGACCACCGCCCACGATCTGCATCTGGATTGGATGTTGTCGAAAAAGAAGCCCTATATCGGCTCCGCCATGAAGGATCGCGATGGTCTGAGCGATGAAAATCGCCTGTCGCTTGTGGGCCTGATCTCGCTCGACAACCAGTCGATCAATGGCGGCAGCCATATCGTCAGTGATGCCACTCCGCGCGAGCCCGCCGACAGTTTCGGCCATGTGACTGCCGCCTGCTATTCACCGGCGCTCGGCAAATATATTGCGCTGGCACTGGTCAAGCACGGCACATCAACGATCGGCAACCGTGCCTATGCGACGGACCTCTTGCGCGGCAAGCATGGCGCGGTTGAGATCGTCAGTCACCACATGTTTGATCCAGAGGGGAGCCGGATGCATGGCTGAACCATTATCTCCACTCGGCCACGCGTTCATAACCGGCGACCACGGTAACTCTGCTGGTGGTGTCGGTATTGCGATAACGGAGCGGAAAAACCTGTCTATCGCACAGGTCACTGCATGGCGTGAAACCATACCGGCCATTCTGACCGCCATCAGCAATGTCACTGGCCTCAGCGTCCCGGATAAACCCGGTGCCGGTCGCAGCGCCGGAGAAAAGTCCGTGTTTGGTTTTGCGCCCGGACGTTATTTCGTCGTGGCGCAAGCCAGTGATCTGGAAGAGCGTTTGCGCAAGGCAATACCGCTTGAAACCGGAACGATCATCGATCTCACCCATGGCCGCATGGCCATTCGTGTCAAAGGTCCGTGGTCTGAATGGGTTTTGTCAAAACTCTTCGCCATCGACTTTTCCGAGCACGCTTTTCCGGTTGGTTTTGGCCGCGCGACGCTGCATCACGATATTCACACAAATATCCAGCGTATTGATGAGGAAACCTTTGACCTCTACGTGTTCCGCACCTTTGCCCGCTCGTTCTGGCAAACGCTCGGCCACGCGGCAGCCGAAGTGGGCTACCACGTCCAATAGTCAGATCAAGTGGTGAGCAAGCTCTTCGCAGGCTTTCCGGCCACGTAGACCTCGGCGATGGTGCGGTCATCGCCCATGGTCTGCATCAGGAAAAGCTCCTCGACCAGCGTTTCCACCGTCTCCATGCGCAGACGCATGGCCGGAGTTGAACGGGCATTGAGCACGATGCAATCGGCTTCCGCACCCGGCATGAACGAGCCAATGATCCCTTGCAGTGACAGGGCGCGGGCATTGCCAAGCGTCGCCTGATAATATGATCGCAGTGGATGATAGCGCTGGCCCTGAATGTTCAGAATCTTGTAGCCCTCATCCAGCGTGCGCAGCATGGAATAGGACGTGCCGCCGCCAATATCCGTGGCGATTGCATGGCGCACTGGCGGATTGGATGCTTCCAGCCGGGCCAGATTGAACAGTCCGCTGCCGATGAACAGATTGGAGGTTGGGCAGAACACCGCCACCGAACCGCTATTGGCGATAGAGGCGATTTCCGCTTCGGTCAGGTGAATACAATGGCCAAGCAGGGTCTTGGGGCCAAGCAGGCCATAATGCTCATAGACTTCAGTATAGTCCCGGCTCCACGGAAACAGCTCTGCCACGAAGGCAATCTCGGCGGTGTTTTCGCAAAGATGCGTCTGCACATGCAAATCAGGATATTCGCGCACCAGCGCGCCGCTCATCTCCAGTTGCTCGGGGCTGGATGTCGGGGCAAAGCGCGGCGTAATCGCGTAGAGCTGGCGCCCCCTACCGTGCCATTTGCCGATCAACTCCTTGCTGTCGTCATAGCCTGACTGCGGCGTATCCAGAAGCCCCGGCGGTGCATTGCGATCCATCATCACCTTACCGGCGATCATGCGCATATTGCGCCTGTTCGCTTCGGTGAAAAACGCTTCGACCGATGCCTTGTGAACGGTGCAATAGGCGGCAGCTGTCGTGGTGCCGTGCCGGATCAGTTCATCAAAAAACGCCGAGGCAATCCGCTCAGGATGCCCCTGATTGGAGAATTTCTGCTCTTCCACAAAGGTGTATTTGTTCAGCCATTCCATCAACTCGCCCGCATAGGAGGCGACAACCTGCATTTGCGGATAGTGGATATGCGTATCAATGAAACCCGGCATGATCAGGTATGGACGATGATCGATGACCTCGACATTCCGCCCTTCCCCGGCCCGCAGACGCGAGAATTCATCCATCGCCCATATCTTGCCGTCGCGGATCAGCAGTGCGCCATCTTCAATATAGGTGAACGCATCAGGGCTCGCTTCGCCAGCCAAAGGCTCATCGTGAAACGTCAGCAGACGCCCGCGTAACAGAAGTTCAGTCATTGCGTCGATTTTCCCGATGCCGCGGAGCGATACCAGGAGACGATCTGGGCCCGTTCAGCATCTGTCATTTGAGTAAGGTTTCCCGGTGGCATGGCGTGGCTGGCACCGGCGAAGAGATAGACCTGACTGGCGTGAGTCGCAATCATGGCATCCGTATCAAGCCGGATACCTTTGGGCGGATGGGCGATCCCTTCCCATGATGGCTCCGCCGCATGGCACATGGAACAGCGCCCCATCACCGTATCGCGCACCTGTTGAAAGTTCTGCGCGGCGAGAAACGGCGTTGCGGCGTTTGATACTTTTTCCTCCCCTTTCAAAACCTTTGGCACTGTCGACAGCCAGATAATCACGATGAACAGCACGACTGATGCCAGCCATGTCCAGTGCGGATTGCCTTTACCCGCGTGTTTAGAATTGAAGTAATGGCGGATCAGCACACCCATCACGAAAATCAGCGCTGCAATAATCCAATTGAATTCCGTTGAGCTGGCCAAAGGATAATGGTTGGACAGCATCAGGAAGATGACCGGAAGCGTCAGATAATTATTGTGGGTCGAGCGCTGCTTGGCCTGTTTCCCGAGCTTCGGATCTGGCGTCTTTCCAGCGATCAGATCAGCCACAACCTTCTTCTGGTTGGGGATGATCAGCAGGAAAACATTGCCGGACATGATCGTCGCGGTGAATGCGCCGAGATGCAGGAAAGCAGCACGTCCGGTGAAGAGATGCGTATAGCCCCACGCCATGAAAACGATGACCGCATAAAGGATGATCATCAGGGCGGTGTCATTTTTGGCCAGCGGCGATTTGCAGAGGAGATCGTAAATCAGCCAGCCCAAGCCGATAGAAGCCAGCGAAATCAGGATCGCAACGGGTGTCGACACGTCAAGCACATTGCGATCAATGAGATAAAGATCAGCACCCGCATAATAGACTATGCAGAGCATTGCAAAGCCTGATAGCCACGTCGCATAGGACTCCCATTTGAACCAGATCAGATGTTCCGGCATGTTGGGCGGCGCGACCATATATTTCTGGATGTGGTAGAAGCCACCCCCATGCACCTGCCATTCCTCACCATTCACCCCCTGCGGCAGTCCCTGATGACGCCGCAACCCCAGATCAAGCGCGATGAAATAGAAGGATGAGCCGATCCATGCGATTGCAGTGATCACATGCAACCAGCGGGCGGCAAAGCTGAGCCATTCCCAGAAAATAAGGTAATCCATCAAGGCCTCATGCAAAGCATCACAATGCGTGTGTTCGAGGCTTGATGCAAGGTGGGGAAGTAGTCAGTTGGGAGTAGTGAGTAGTCCGTGGTTCGACAAGCTCACCATGAGGGRCTTGGGTGGATGCAASGCTAWTCGCAAAGATTGYMGCAYAARGGKTGCAGAACTTGACTCCCKTKCATCCYCACTCTCCCTCATGGTGAGCAACTGTGTTTGGGTGTTGATCAGATTTGGTGTTCTAATCTCCATGGTGTGTCGGTTTTGATGATGGCGTTGATGATGACGATGAGTTTTCGCATGATGGCCACAATTGCAACCTTGAAGGGTTTTCCAG
>NZ_JBFRDN010000027.1:0-72359 GCF_052113785.1 Phyllobacterium sp. TAF24
GTCCTGCTCCCGCCCATATTGGTGCTGGTCTTCGTTGCGATGATGGTTTCCGAAGCGCACTACGTGCTCTTCAGCCGATTGACCTTCTTCGGCACTGGCCCCTAGAAACAAAAACGCGGCACCCAGTGCCGCGTTCTTTCCGTCGTGTTCAGCCTATTTGCGAGACCGACGTTTTGCCGGCATTTCAACTTTTGCGCTGGGTGGAGAGACCACGACCTTGCGATAGAGATGCCAGGTCGCATGCCCCAGTACCGGTATGAAGATTGCAAGTCCGACAAACAGGGTCAAAAAACCGACCAGAAGAAGTGCAGCGACGATTATCCCCCACAGGGCCATCTGGAGCGGATTGACCAATACCGCCTTCACTGATGTGACAATCGCCGAAAGTGCACCAACATCCCGGTCCAGCAAAAGCGGAAAGGCGATGACGCTCGTACAAAGAACAACGACTGCAAAGACAAAACCGATCGCGTTGCCAAGAAGGATCATTTGCCTGCCTTCAGGCGTACCGAAAACCTGATTGATGAACGTGCTGACCGACTCCGGCGCCTCCGGACCAAAAAGATTCACGTAAAGGGCCTGTGCCGTAAGAATCCACGCAACGAAAAGAGCAAGAAGCAGGATACCCATCGCCACTATTGATGGTATCGCTGGAGAGCGCTTCACCTCCAAAGCATGCCACCATGATGTGTCGAGATGCTGTTCGCGCCTTCTGCTGATCTCATAAAGACCAAGAGCGGCAAAAGGTCCGATCAAGGCGAAGCCGGACATCAGCGGGAAGAGCAGCGGGAGTAAATTGGCACCGGAAGTCCACCGTATGAGAACCAATCCGGCAATCGGGTAGATCAAGCAAAGAAAAACGTAGTGTGAAGGTTTGTCCCAGAAATCAGCGAGCCCTTCGCGAAGTGAAGCAAAGACGTCTGCCACACTTATTCGACGCACGTCAGGATAGACGTTCGTTTCGTTTGCACCGGCTATCACATGGAATTGCGTCATGAAGAAATCTCCCAATCTCGTTTGGAGCGGGAAGGCACCAGTGGCACCATGCAAAGAACCGGACCATGGGACCTAAACCTGCACTGCAGAAATCATACCCTGTTTATTGACACATTGCCAGAGATCAACTTTCACGATTGGCCATCCTCCCCCAAAGATTACTTGAAGCCTGAAGGAATTATGCGGCCGTTACTCCGAGGTGGATTATTTGCAACTGCGATTGACTTATAGAATGCAGGAGATCACGATTCAGTGTGTATGAATGCCGGTCGCCGCATGAGCAATCCAAGCAGCGATCCCAAAAAACAGTGGCTGCCAATGGACGGAATTGGCGACAAACTTCGCCGGCGGCACCCTTTGAAAGAATGAGGAAATGCCATGCGATACACGACGTTAGTGATGGGCTCACTCTGTGTAATTTCTTCCATTGCCGGTGCCAATGCCCAAGAGGGTGATGCAACAGCTGGCGCAACGGTGTTCAAGAAATGTGCGATATGCCATATAGCCGACACGGATAAGAACAAGGTTGGTCCGTCGCTCAATGGGCTGATTGGCAGAACGGCTGGCACACATCCGGACTTCAGTTATTCCACAGCGATGACTGATGCAGGAAAAGGCGGGTTGGTCTGGGACGAAGCCACTTTACGTGACTATCTGCATGACCCAAAGGCAAAGGTTAAGGGCACAAAAATGGCATTTGTCGGCTTGAAGGACGACGCAGACATCACCAATCTGCTGGCTTATCTGGCACAATTCAAGAAGTAGAATACGTCGGAACGATCCCCAAAACCAGCGGCATCAAAGAGCCACGTAAGGAAGGTTCTGGGGTCGGCCATCATTCTGAAAACCGCCCCCATGATGTCAAATGTTCTGTTCAGGCAACTTCGTGATTGGCGATGCGTTCGAGCGCCTTGACCAGTCCAGAATGATCGAGACCACTATCGCCATTCGCCGCGCAGCTGTTGAACAGTTCCTGTGTCGATGCTGTGTTCGGCAATGATACGCCAAGCGTCTTTGCGCTCTGCAGCGCAAGGTTGAGGTCTTTCTGGTGCAGCGAGATGCGAAAGCCAGGCTCAAACGTCCGCTTGATCATGCGCTCTCCATGCAGTTCGAGAATGCGTGATGACGCAAACCCGCCCATCAACGCCTCGCGTACCCGCGCAGGGTCTGCTCCGGCTTTTGATGCCAAAACCAGTGCTTCCGATATAGCCTCGATGGTCAGGGCAACAATAATCTGGTTGGCCACTTTGGTCACCTGACCATCGCCACAATCACCGACCAGCGTGATATTCTTGCCCATCAGCTTGAACAGCGGCAAAGCCCGGTCGAAAGCGCTTTGGGCGCCACCCACCATGATGCTCAGGGTAGCGTTCTTTGCGCCTACCTCACCGCCGGAGACCGGCGCATCGATATACTCGCTCCCGGTTTCCCGAACTTTTTTGGCAAATTCCTTGGTCTCGATCGGTGAGATCGAACTCATATCAATAACGAGTTTGCCCGGCTTCAATCCGAAGACCACGCCGTTCTCGCCAAAGAGAACGTCCTTTACCTCGGGCGTATCAGGCAACATCAGGATAATGATGTCTGTCTTCTCAGCCAGAGCCTTCGGGCTTTCAACGATCTTCAGTCCGTTTTCGACAAGCTCCGGGCGCGGTTCGATGAAGAACTTCGACGTATAGAGACTGTGTCCGGCATCCTGAAGATGACGTGCCATGGGTGTTCCCATGATCCCCAATCCGATGAAACCTATGTCAGCCATTCGCTCAGCTCCTCATTCTCAAAATATCGGCGGACTTCTGTGCCGCTGAAACATCGTTCAGCCAGCCAAGCCCGCGTTGCGTTTCTGCTTTTGGTTTGTACTCACAGCCGATCCAGCCGTCGTAACCGGCCTGATCCAGCGCTTCGAAAACGAAGGGATAATTGATCTCGCCCGTGCCCGGTTCGTGCCTTCCCGGATTGTCGGCAAGCTGCACATGGGCAATGAGGTTCTTGTAACGCTCATAGGTCGCGATCAGTTCGCCACGTGTGCGTTGCTGATGGTAAAGATCGTACTGGATAAAGAGATTGTTGCTGCCAACCTCTTCGATAATCGACCCGGCCTGTTCAACAGTGTTCAGATAAAAGCCGGGAATATCATAATGATTGATCGGTTCAATCAGCAGGCGAATGTCATGTTTGGCCAGTTCATTGGCTGCAAGCCGCAGATTGCTTATGAATGTGGTACGCAGAACATCATCGGCCAAACCGGCAGGTGCGATACCGGAAAGACAATTGATCCTGTTACAGCCAAGCGCTGTTGCATAGTCGATTGCTTGAATGACACCACGGCGGAACTCGTCAATACGATCCGGTAGCACGGCTATACCGCGCTCGCCCCTGCCCCAGTCACCCGCAGGCAGATTGTGCAAAATCTGCGTCAGATCATTGCGATCAAGGGCGGCGCGCAACTCCTGTTTGCCAAAGTCATAAGGGAAGAGGAATTCCACTCCCTCAAACCCCGCTTTGGCCGCGGCATCGAAGCGTTCCAGAAACGGAACCTCGTTGAACAGCATTGTCAGATTGGCAGCAAATTTCGGCATGGGTTCCTCCATCGTTGGGGTCCCGGCAGGGTAGCTCATTGCACCCTGCCGGGATGGATATGCGTGGAATTGGCATTCACTGGTTCAGTTGAAAGCACCAACTGTGGCTGGTGCATCCTCGGGCTGTGCGGCCAGTTCTTCGAACTCGACAACGGAATTGATATCCAGACCCATTGCGATGTTGGTGACCCGTTCGAGAATGACCTCCACAACAACCGGAACCTGATGCTCTTCCATCAGCGCCTTTGCCTGTTCGAAAGCTTCAGTGAACTGGTTGGGGCTGCGCACCCGAATAGCCTTGCAGCCCAGTCCTTCGGCAACCGCGACATGATCGACGCCGTAACCCTTCTCCGCATCACCAGACGCATTGATATTGTCAAAGGCAAGCGACACTTCGAAATCCATGTTGAAGCCGCGCTGCGCCTGACGGATAAGACCGAGGTAGGAATTGTTCACAACCACATGCAGGTACGGCAGCTTGTGCTGGGCACCAACGGCCAGCTCTTCAATCATGAACTGGAAGTCATAGTCACCAGACAATGCCACAATAGTCCGCTGTGGATCGGCGGCACGCACCCCAAGGGCTGCGGGTAATGTCCAGCCAAGTGGTCCAGCCTGACCGCAATTGATCCAGTTGCGTGGACGGTACACATGCAGGAACTGCGCCCCGGCTATCTGGCTCAGGCCGATGGTGGTCACGTAACAGGTATCCCTGCCAAATGCCTTGTTCATCTCCTCGTAAACCCGCTGAGGCTTCAGCGGTATCTGGTCGAAATGCGTCTTGCGCAGCATGGTCCGCTTGCGTTCGCCACATTCATGCGCCCACTGCGACCAGTCGCGCAGCTTTCCCGCAGTTTTCCACTCCGTGGCCACGTCGAGGAAGAGTTTCAGCGCCTCGCCTGCATCGGAGACGATGCCAAAGTCAGGCGCAAAGACACGTCCGATCTGGGTTGGTTCGATATCGACATGGACGAATTTGCGCCCTTCCGTATAGGTGGAAACATTACCGGTGTGGCGGTTGGCCCAGCGATTGCCGACACCAAGGACAAAATCCGATGCAAGCAATGTCGCGTTGCCGTAGCGATGTGAGGTCTGCAGGCCGCACATACCAGCCATCAGTGCGTGATCATCCGGGATGGTCCCCCAACCCATCAATGTAGGAATAACCGGAACACCCGTTATTTCGGCGAACTCAACCAGAAGATCGGACGCATCGGCATTGATGATTCCGCCACCTGCAATGATCACGGGACGTTCCGATGCATTGAGCATCGCAAGCGCCTTTTCCGCCTGCGCGCGTGTCGCTACCGGCTTATAGGGCTCCAATGGCTCATAGGTGTCAGCGTCAAATTCGATTTCCGCCAACTGAACATCAACGGGCAGATCGATCAGCACCGGACCCGGACGGCCCGAGCGCATGATATGAAAGGCCTTCTGGAAAACATAAGGAACAAGGCCGGGCTCCATCACTGTCACCGCCCATTTGGTTACCGGCTTGGCAATCGAGGCAATGTCAACCGCCTGAAAATCTTCCTTATCAAGGCGCGCACGCGGCGCTTGCCCAGTGATGCAAAGAATCGGGATTGAATCAGCCGATGCGGAATAAAGACCGGTGATCATATCCGTTCCCGCAGGCCCTGATGTGCCGATGCAAACACCGATATTACCGTGATTGGCACGGGTATAACCTTCTGCCATATGCGAGGCACCTTCCACATGGCGTGCCAGAATGTGGCGAACAGAACCCCGCGCCCTAAGCGCTGAGTAAAATGGATTGATGGCAGCACCGGGCACTCCAAAGGCGCAATCAATCCCCTCTTTTTCAAGGATAAGAACTGCAGCATCAACAGCACGCATTTTGGTCATGATCATTCCTCCAATTTGATGAGATCATAATCCATAAAATTTCTATATCAACATTAAATGGAATTAATTTTCATATTATGGAAATAAACACTTTCAACAAAATGGCGAAACCCAAACCCATCTCACCAAGATATGGGCGGAAAACTGGACGCAACCTGACCTCCCTGATGTTTCAAGGATGCACTGATTTCCGGATACTTAAGTGCGGTAGAAGAATTGCCGAGGGGTTACGTAGTCACCGTGAAATTCCTGACATTCCAGAGAATTTCCTTGGACAAGGCAGAGATCAGGTTCCCGTCCGTGCCTTCTCGCGGAACAAGCACGAACTCGACATCTTCGAGCGGCGGCAAACGTCCAGTGGGAAATTCCTGCAAGCCCGATGGCATCATACTTTTCGACTGCACGAGAATACCCATGCCTGCTCGTGCCGCTGCAATAAGGCCACTTAGACTGCCGCATGTGCAGACAATCCGCCATGGGATTTGATGTCTTTCCAAAGCTTGGAGCACAGCGCTGCGTGTAAGGCTGGGTGGCGGGAACGCGATCAATGGCAATGCCTTGTGTCCCGCCAATATGCGATCGGGATCACGCGCAAGCCAGACGCGCGGTTCGCGAAAAGCAACTTCGCCACGCGCATCGCCCGGCTTGCGCTTGGCGAGCAGAAGGTCGATTTCACCTCGGTCCAGCATTTCGTAGAGAACACCGCTTATCGCTACCGTGAGTTCGAGGTCTACTGAGGGATGTGCGCGAGCAAAATCTTCGAGGACGCCGGGGAGCCGGCTGGTCACGAAATCTTCCGAAACGCCGAGGCGAAAATGCCCACGCAAACTGCTTTCCGCGAACAGCGCCTGCACTTCGCCATTAATGCTGAGCATATTGCGTGCATGGGCGAGCAGCGCTTCGCCATCGGACGTAAGGGCCAGATGATGGGTATCACGCTGGACAAGATTGCGTCCAAGCTGCGCCTCGAGCCTCTGGATATGCTGGCTGACCGTGGATTGCCCCAACCCAAGCTTTTTGGCTGCAAGCGAAAAGCTCCCCATTTGTTCAAGGGCAACAAAACTGCGTAATTGCGTGAGATCAAGCATAGATGATCCTGAAATCCAGAAACATGATAAGTGTTATTTCTTGCATCTTGTATCATGATAGTAGATGCTGCCGCAAACATATCGTGCTGGACTAATCTATCATGCGCCGCTTTTTGCCTGACAATTTCACCTTGATGCTCGTTGCGATGATCGCGTTGGCATCTCTCTTTCCTGTGAGTGGTATTGCCGCTGATTATTTCGGCTTGGCAACGAAAGTGGCGATTGGACTGTTGTTTTTCCTGCATGGCGCACGCTTGTCCCGCAGCGTGGTGATTGCCGGGTTCCTGCATTGGCGGCTGCACCTGACAATCCTCGCAGCTACATTTGTGCTGTTCCCGATTTTCGGACTTGCGGCCGGATCGCTAGTTCCCACCATTCTGCCGGCTTCCTTCTATACGGGTATCCTGTTTCTCTGCGTGCTCCCCTCCACCGTGCAATCCTCCATTGCCTTCACCTCAATTGCCGGGGGAAATGTTCCGGCCGCCATTTGTGCGGCGTCCGCCTCAAATATCTTCGGCATGTTTTTGACGCCGCTTCTGGCGGGCATATTGTTCTCGGCCAGCGGCCATGTCGGATTCTCGCTTGACGCCCTATTGTCCATCCTTCTGCAATTGCTCGCGCCATTTGTTCTTGGCCAAATTCTGCAGCCACTGATTGGCGAATTTATCCGCCGTCAGAAGAAGATTCTGATGCCGGTTGATCGCGGCTCCATCCTGATGGTGGTTTATCTCGCCTTCAGTGACTCGGTGAACGAAGGCCTGTGGCAAACGACATCATTGCGCGATCTCGCAGTAATCATTGGTGTTGATATCGTCATCCTTGCACTGGTTCTGACAACGACCATGTATGGAAGCCGCGCCCTCGGCTTCTCAAAAGAGGACGAAATTGCCATTACGTTCTGCGGTTCGAAGAAAAGCCTTGCCAGCGGCGTGCCAATCGCCACCGTGATCTTTGCCGGGCAGAGCATCGGCAGCATTGTCCTGCCGCTGATGCTGTTCCATCAGATCCAGCTTATGACCTGTGCCGTCATTGCGCAGAGATATGCCGACGCGAGGAAGAAGAAAAAAGCCGCTGAGGCTTTGGCCGAGCCCGCGAAAGACAAGAGCAGTCTTCCCGTCAAAGCCATTGGCTAACGAGTGCCCCTTGCAGGTTTCCGTACATTGTACTTGGAGCATGACCAGCAGCGCGATGAAACGCCAGCTCTATAGCGATAGTATTTCAGACCTTCTCAAGAACTATTAAGTCGGCACTTGCTGGGCGCGACAACAACCGACTGCCGAGACACAATACCGGTCGCTTACTTGTCACCTAGATCGCGAGTGCTTGGCTGATACGCGCATATTCGCCCGGTGCTCGACCGACCTCACGGCGAAAGGCCGTACTGAACGCACTGGCAGATTTGTAACCCACTGCTGCCGCGACGGCATCTTGGGGCAGCTGTTCATAGTGGAGCATATCCTTGGCGACCGCCATCCTCCATTTGATCAAATAGGTCATCGGCGGGGTACCGACAAGACGAGTGAAGCGCTCGCTAAAGGCGGTGCGTGAAAGATGTGCCTCTTGTGCCAATGAGCCAACGGTCCAGACGCGAGCAACGTCGGCGTGGAAGCTTGTCAGCGCTCGTCCGATGCGATCATCAGCCAAAGCATTTAACAGACCAGGGCGGACTGATACTCCGGTCTTCTCGGACTTGTAGCGCAGAGCTTCGATCAGCATGACATCGATCAGGCGCTGTAGGATGAGGTCGCGTCCGGGGCGCTGATCGAGTGCCTCCTCTCTCAGCGAGTTGATCGCATTGGTAATCCTGCGCGTGGCATTGTCAGTACATTTGATATGGATCAGTGTCGGCACGACTTGGGCAAGCATCTCCACATTGGGTGCACCGAACAAGAAATATCCTCCCAGAAGCTGGAAATCCGGTTCGCCCGCGATTTGCCCAAAGTGAGTTTTCACAAGACGGACGGGCGTCGGACGGATATCGCCCCCGATTGGTTCAACGCCTAAATCACTGACCATGGTGAAGCCCGGACCCGTGGGCAGTAATATGAAATCGCCTTCGGCCAACTCGATCGGGTCACAATTTTCAACCAGCAAATGGCATTTGCCCGCCATCACCACACCGAAGCCAGCGTTAGTGGAACCGGGATAGCGGACGCCCCAACGACCCGAACCGCTGACAACCTTCGATACCACCGTTTGAGGGCGCATCAGTGCGACAAGAGAAGATAAAGGATCCATTTTGAACGATCTATAAAGAATTACGTACGTCTGATTATAGTACGTACTGGCCTGATTGGATAGTATTCATCGTGAATGACCTGAAGGATGTATATTCATGAAAACTGTTCTTATTACCGGTTCCTCGTCTGGCTATGGCAAGGCGACCGCACAACTCTTCCTCGACAGGGGCTGGAACGTCATCGCCACGATGCGTCGTCCAAGTGACAACAGCATCAAAGGGCCTGCCGATCGTCTACAGATCGTGGCTCTTGACGTAACAAATGCAGAGAGCATCAAAGCCGCCGTCAACGAGGCAATTGGTCTCTTCGGGGGCGTAGACGTTCTCGTCAACAATGCCGGAATAGGTGGATTTTCGCCCATCGAAACAACATCGGATGAAACCATCCGGCGAATGTTTGAGACCAATACTTTTGGTGTGATGGCTATGGTCCGTGCAATCGTGCCCCACATGCGTGAGCGTGGGTCGGGTACGATCGTCAATGTCACGTCCAGCGTGATCTTCAATCCTGCACCCATGGTCTCGGCGTATACGGCCACCAAAACAGCCGTTGAGGGTTTCTCGGAGGCGTTGTATTACGAACTGGCACCACTTGGCATCCATGTGAAATTGATGGAGCCCGGTTACGGACGAGACACGAAGTTCGAATCGAACATGATGGCGCTCAACGATGAGAACTCGTTTCCACCTTCTTACCAACCGCAGCTAAACGCCCTGATGAGCAGTCTTCCCGAAGTCTCAACGACTCTGGAAGATGCCGCCGCCGCCGTATTTCGAGCTGCGAACGACACCAGTTCGACTCTTCGATTCCCGGCCGGGGCAGATTCAGTAGCTATTGCGAAGAAGCATGCCGAACTGAGTGAGGAAGCGTTCTTGGCTAGTATGCGTCAGACATTTGGCGTGTCGCACGAATAGCTACCGATCAATGCAGCCGGATGCCGCATAGGCTTCCGGCAGCAATTTATGGCGAAGCACTCCCGCGGTTTAACGATTCTGCCCACGCCGCCGCGCAACTGCGGTTAAGGCTGCAGTCCCGAATGCTCGCCCAACCATCACGAGCCTCAATGATCTTGAGGAGGCAGTTGCGCCAATGGTGATCTGACGAGCGGTATCCGCGAAACACCAAAAATCCTGCCTTTATGCCAGGCTGGCCAATAACGGCTCCATTCCGCCTTGAACTGGTTTACAACATAACGAGGAAGTGAATTGAGGATGAAATGATTTCATTTTCCTCTCTATAAGGTGACAATTAAGATCGTGGCTCCTTCAAGGGATAAACTCATCATGAACGTCACCATTCTGGATGATTATTTTGATACCTTGCGCGGCCTGCCCTGCTTCCAAAAGCTTAAGGGACACAGCGTAACCATATGGAATGACCACGTTCAAGACGTGGATGCACTAGCAGAGCGCTTGAGAGATACCGAAGCGCTGGTTCTCATTCGAGAACGCACGCAGATCACCGCACAGCTCATCGCCCGATTGCCCAAGCTGCGATTGATTAGCCAGCGCAGTGTCTATCCGCACATTGATATCAATGCCTGTACTAAACACGGGGTGATTGTGTCCTCGAACCAGCATTCCGGTAGCCCATCCTACGCAGCGGCAGAATTAACCTGGGGGCTCGTGATCGCAGCAATGCGTCAAATTCCGCAGCAAATGCGCTCGCTTCAGTCCGGTCACTGGCAGATTGGCGTGGGCCGCAGCCTGCGCGGGCGCACGCTGGGTATCTACGGGTATGGGCGCATAGGCGCCGAAGTGGCGCGATACGGCGCGGCCTTCGGTATGAATGTGCTGGTTTGGGCCAGAGAGACTTCGCTCGAGAAGGCACGCAAAGATGGCTGGAACACAGCGCCAAATAAGCGCGCATTCTTCGAGACATGCGATGTACTCTCGCTGCATATGCGGCTGGTCCCCGATACACGTGATATTGTGACAGCGGAAGATCTAAGCCGAATGAAAACCAGTGCTCTACTGGTCAACACCAGTCGCTCAGGCTTAATTGAACAGGGCGCTCTCGAACGAGCACTTGTTGCTGGACGACCCGGGATGGCAGCAGTGGATGTCTATGATGAAGAACCCTTAAGTGATCCGCAGCATCCACTGCTGCACATGTCAAATGTTGTCTGTACACCGCATATTGGTTACGTCACAGAAGACGAGTATGAGATTCAGTTCTCTGATATTTTCGATCAGATCGTTGCCTATGCCATCGGACGTCCCATCAATGTGGTGAATACCGATATATTAAACGCCGAGGCATCAGATCATTCGAGAGCATGACGGGCTACATCAGACCACTCGACCGAGAATAATTCATGGAAGCCCGAATTGGTGGCGACAATCACTCAGAGCCCCTTCGCATCGGCAATCTGCCACTGGCGCAGCATAAATTCCGACATAAAACCAAGCTTCGTACTTGCAGACTTGACCTGACATCGGGCAAATCCGAGTGGTAAGCGCTTTTCAAATGCTTCGAATGCGGCCATAGTCGCGGCATTCGAACTGGAGGAAAAAATGAAAAAAATTCTGATCGCGGCAACAGTAATGTTTGCCGCTCTTGGTTCTGTCGCCCATGCCGATGGCACTTTGGACAAAATCAAGTCTACTGGTTCCATCACGCAAGGTGTGAGAGAATCTTCGGGATTGGCCTATACACTTGGTAACGGCGTCTATACCGGTTACCATTATGATGTCTGTCAGAATATTATTGCAGATGTTAAGAAGAAGCTCGGGCTTGAAAAGCTCGATATTCGATACCAACCTGTGACATCGCAGAATCGTGTGCCTCTGGTTCAAAACGGCACTGTCGATCTCGAGTGTGGTTCGACGACAAACAATACTGCCCGTGCAAAAGATGTTGCATTTGCCGACACTGTCTATGTCGAGGAAATTAAGATCGCTGTTCGTGCGAACTCCGGCATCAACAAGCTGGAGGATCTGAACGGCAAGAACGTTGCGACCACAACCGGCACGACCTCCGTACAGACTCTGCGGAAAAACAAGCGTGCCAAGGACGTAACGTTCGGCGAAGTTTATGGCAAAGACCATGCCGACAGCTTCCTCCTGCTGCAAAGCGGTCGCGCTGATGCCTTTGTCATGGACGTTTCGATCCTTGCTGCGAATATTGCAAGGGCGCAAAATCCAAGTGATTTTAAGATCTTGCCAGAGGTTCTATCTGTTGAGCCTATCGCGATCATGATCCGCAAGGATGATCCCGAGTTCAAGAAGGCAGTCGACGAAAGCATTGTGGAGCAGATCAAATCGGGTGCCATAGCCAAGCTTTATGACAAGTGGTTTATGCAGCCGATTCCACCGAACAATGTTTCGCTGAACATGCCGGCTTCAGAAGCAACCAAGGAAGCTTGGGCTAATCCGAACGACAAGCCGACTGAAGAATATAAGCAACCCGGTCAATAGTCCCACGGTCATTGCCAGGTTTGATCGGAAGTATCTGGACGCGCCCTCACTGATCGTGTAGCGCGTCCAAAGCGATCTGAGGCAATATCCTTCGTTCGCATGGCAGTTGGAACAAGTGTGGCAGCCGGTTAGTCTTGTCCTCACCGTTCTTCTGTTCAGGCTGATCGATCGGGGATTGATTTAGGGACGAGTGGGCAAAGTATGATGGCATATTGGCAGAACGTGTGGGACCACTGGCAGTTTCTCTGGGACGACCGGGGTGACGGTGTAACCTACTTTCAATGGATGATGTCTGCGTGGGGATATACAGTCGCGGTTGCATTTTGCTCTCTCGTGATTGCTCTGGTGTTCGGCATCATCATTGGCACCTTGCGGACGATTACCGGACACAGGATCATCTCCACCTTTGCCGCAACATGGGTTGAGCTGTTCCGTAACATCCCGATCCTCGTCCAGCTCTTTATCTGGTTCTTCGTGATCTCGGAGCTTGTACCGGGAATGAGAAGCGTGCCCGGCTTCGTACTGGCATGCTGCGCCCTTGGATTTTTCACTTCGGCTCGGATCGCCGAGCAGATTCGGGCGGGCATTCAGGCTTTGCCCGCCGGCCAGCGTAATGCCGGCCTTGCGGTTGGCTTCACCCAGTTGCAAACCTATCGCTATGTGATTTTACCGCAGACGTTTCGCATCATTATTCCTCCGCTGACCAGCGAAGCGATGAATATCGTCAAGAACTCGTCGGTGGCCTTCGCGGTATCGATACCGGAATTGATCAGCTTTGCCATGCAGACGCAGGAAGAGACCTCGCGTGGTGTGGAAGTCTATCTGGCGGCGACTTTGCTCTATGCCATCACCGCACTGGCAGTTAATCGGGTTATGTCCCTCATCGAACGGCGAACGTCCATACCCGGCCTCACGCCGCAGGCACAGGGGGGACACTGATGACTACGCTTGATTTTTCTTTTTATACCTGGGCCAATATCAGCAACTATTTGATCAGTGGCTTGTACTTCAGTATTTCCCTCACCATCGCAGCCACGATTGGTGGTATTGCGCTGGGAACAATCATTGCCCTGCTGCGTCTGTCCGGTATCAAACCACTGGTATATCTTTCGACCTGGTATGTTAACGTGTTTCGCAGTGTTCCGCTTGTCATGGTGCTCCTCTGGTTCTTCCTGCTGGTCCCATCAAGCTTTTATGATCTGTTTCCCGGCGGTAGCGGCCAGAAATACAGGGCCGAGATTTGCGCCCTGATCACCTTTATTGTGTTCGAAGCTGCATTCTTCAGCGAGATCGTACGCGCTGGTATTCAATCCCTGCCCCGGGGTCAAAGTTCCGCAGGTCAAGCCCTTGGGATGACCTATGGACAGAATATGCGTTACATTATCCTGCCCCAGGCGATCCGGAACATGCTCCCGGTTTTCCTGACCCAGACAATCGTGCTGTTTCAGGACACGTCGCTGGTCTATGCCATCGGCGCCTATGACATTCTCAAGGGATTCGAGATCATGGGGAACACGTTTGGCCGGAGAATTGAAACATATCTTCTTGCCGCCGTGGTCTATTTTGCTATCTCTTTTTTCCTATCCATGCTCGTCAAGAGACTGAACCAAAAAATCCGCATTGTGCGCTGAACTGAAGGACGCCAATCAAAATGATCGAGATGAAAAGCGTTTCAAAATGGTACGGCGCGACCCAGGTTCTCAACGACTGCTCCGTTAAAATCAACAAGGGTGAAGTCGTTGTTGTCTGTGGGCCGTCCGGTTCCGGCAAGTCCACCCTGATCAAGACTATCAATGCCCTGGAACCCATCCAGAAAGGCGAGATCTGGATCGACGGCGTCGCCGTCCACGACAAGGCGACGGACCTGCCCAAGCTGCGAAGCCGCGTCGGGATGGTCTTTCAGCATTTTGAGCTGTTCCCGCATCTGTCTGTGACTGACAATCTCACCATTGCTCAGATGAAAGTGCTTGGCCGCCGCAAGGACGAAGCCAGGAAGCGCGGCCTGCAAATGCTGGAACGCGTCGGCCTCATCGATCACCAGAACAAGTTTCCGGGTCAGCTCTCGGGTGGCCAGCAACAGCGCGTGGCTATCGCACGCGCCCTGTCGATGGACCCCATCATCATGCTGTTTGACGAACCCACGTCGGCGCTAGATCCAGAAATGGTGGGCGAAGTGCTTGACGTCATGGTGGGTCTTGCCTCCGAAGGCATGACCATGATGGTAGTGACACACGAAATGGGCTTTGCCCGGAAGGTATCAAACCGGGTCATTTTCATGGATGTCGGTGGCCGTATCCTTGAAGATACGACCAAGGATGAGTTCTTTGGCAAAATCGAAGATCGCCAGCCCCGCACGCGTGAATTTCTCAATAAGATTCTGCAGTATTAATGCAACCTGCGTTTGATCTTTCCGCCGCGGCTAGCGACGGAGTAAAGGTGCTTGGAGCATGACCAGCTAATTTCTGCTCCTCGCATGTCACCAGCTTTGACCTTTTGGACAGCTCGCCGCCAAAGAGCGGCGAGTACGTCAATTGCACAGCGGTGGTTTACACTGGCGTGCAGAAAAGCTGCGCGAATTTGAAACTCGTCAACCAAGCAATGTCCGGGGACATACCAGCGTCGACAACTTCCTTCCCGTCATAACCATCCACTGTGAAGCTGTATTCCAGATCCTGAAATATTTTGATGATCTTCGACATCGTTTTAGCCGGATCATCGAAGAGATAATTGTGTATTTCGAGGTTGATATAAGGCCGATCGGACAAAATCTTTGGTGCCCCGAGCATCACTTCCAGTTCGGCACCATCCACGTCGATTTTCAGAAAATCGACCTTTCTGGAGCGATCATAATCATCATCGAGCCTGACGACTTCGACTTTCGTCGACATTCTTGGATCCTGATCCGAGGGGAGAACCACAAATGCGCCTGAATTATCCAGAACCGGCAACATACCCTTCCGATCTCCAGCCGCGCGAGGATGAACAATGATGTTCTTAAGATTGTTCAGCTTTGCATTGCGCTCAATCATGGCCGCGTTGCTCGGGGACGCCTCCCAAGCGTGCACCACACCTGTTGGCCCCGTGCATAGGGCTAAGAGAACAGTGGTCACGCCTTGATGGGCACCACAATCAAGGACTGTCGAGCCCGGCTTGATGGTGTCGATCCACCATTGTCGCTCGACCTGCCATTGATTAGGATAATTATACCACTGGCTAGCTAACTTGTCCTCAATATGGACGTCAAACTTATGTGGCCCAACAATTCTCTCTCTAGCGATAAACGGTTCAAAGACTTCTGACATGTTCGTTCGCCCCTTATACAAGACCAGCGTGATCAACTGAAAGAAAACTTACTGCAACCCATCGCAGTGATACATGATCGACTGAGGCCAATCAACCAGAAGTATCGTTTAATGTCTTGATATGGATAACTAAATTTTTAATATTTTATGTATAAATATTCAAATTCGCAATTTGAATATTTATATTTATTTCTACAATAATTTTTATTGGAAATATTAACAGTTACATTCAGAAAACATTTTCCATTTATGTCAGAAATCAATTTTTACATAGAACTATCACGGCCGTTAGTATGTTAAATACTTGTATTTATATAATTTTATAATTAATTACTTCAATCTCCCAATTAATTATAAGATCGCAATTCCATCCTCCTCTCGTAGAAGCTATGGAGCAGGGCTCGCTATCCGCAGATTGCACTCCCGGCCGCGCGTTCAAAAAGTTTATGCAACCATTGCATCTCAGACTGAGCAGCAAGAGGAGCCAAAGCCAACATGTTGCAGATGATAGGCTCGATTTTTAAGGGCAGATCAAAAATCATCAATGAGCCGGCCCCGGCGATTTGAACCGCCAGCCGTTCAGGTAGGACTCCGATAAGGTCGGTGTTTTGCACGATCAATGGCATGGTGAGGAAATTCGGCACGGTAATCGCGATCCGCCGTTCCCGGCCAAGAAGCTTGAGCGTTTCATCGATGTCACCGCGAGCCTCGCCGCCCGGCGATATCAAGACCTGTGGCGTGTCGACAAAATCTTCGAGCGTCATGGCTCCATTGCGAAGACGGGTATGATCTCGTCGCGCAACGCCTACAAACCGGTCTGAAAAGAGGACACGGCGTGTCACCCGCTCTGCCTTCAGCCCGTGAAGGCCGCCCAAAGCACAATCCACCGTCCCGCGATCAAGCTCTTCCAGAACCTTTTCGGGATGGATGTTGATACACCGCAAGTCCACCCCGGGTGCTTCCGTTCTCAAAGAGGCCATAAGCGGCGCGACAAGCACAGCAATGGCATAGTCGTGAGTGGCGATACGAAATGTACGCTGCAGCTTGGCCGGATCAAACGCAGCAACGGGGTTTAAGAAACCCCTGATCTGCGTGAGCGTCTCGCTTATTGATTGCGACAATTCCCTGGATCGCGGCGTTGGCTCGATGCCTCGAGGGTTACGGACGAAAAGCGGATCGTTGAACATACCCCGTAGACGACCCAGCGCATGACTGGTGGCAGATTGAGACAAGCAAAGCCGTTTGGCGGCCCGGCCGACATGCCGCTCTTCCATCAGAACCTCAAAAACCACCAGCAGATTGAGATCGGCGCGCGATAAATCGATTTGATGCATGGACATGATGAAGATATATCATTGGATCGATAATTACGAAAGAACTACTGTGCAGCGATGAACACCAATCCCCGGATCAACTTGAGATTTCAGGTACGTTCGATGACGTATCGGTGAAGCTGACTAAGGAATTTATCCATGATCTATGATGTCGTAATCGCTGGCGCTGGCCCCGTTGGCCTGTTTCTCGCCTGTGAGCTGCGCCTTGCAGACATCTCGGTATTGGTGCTGGAGCAAGCCGAAGACCCGCAATCTCCCTTAAAGCGCCTTCCGTTCGGTATGCGCGGCCTTTCGCTGCCTACTATCGAAGCTTTCTACCGCCGCGGATTACTGGATAGCATCGCGTCGCCACATCGTGCGAAAGATGGCTCTAGCAGCAACTCCTCGGGTGCCGCACATTGGATGCAACAGCCGCGCCGTCCGGGAGGGCATTTTGCAGGTATCCAGTTCTACGACGACAACATTGACACTTCGAAGTGGCAATACCGCCTGCCAAGTCCTGCTGGCACCAGCATGGCAGTCGAAATGGAGCATCTCGAATCCACTCTGGCCGCCCGCGCAAGTGCGATGGGGATGGAGATCAGACGTGGCTTCAGCGTCGAAGACTTCGAACAGTCGGATGACGACGTAACTATTCGTGCCGGAGTTGGGACTTTTCGCGGACGCTGGCTCGTCGGTTGTGACGGCGGCCGCAGCGCCGTGCGCAAGGCAGGTGACTTTGAATTCGTCGGCACTGATCCGGAATTCACCGGCTATTCCGTTGAAGTCGAGATGGTCGATCCAGATAAGCTCAGCCTGGGCCGCCATTACACTCCGACGGGCATGTATACATACTCACGCCCCGGAACCATCGCGATGGTTGAGTTCGACGGGGGCGACTTCCATAGAGCCCGACCAATAACGCTTGAGCACGTACAGGCAGTATTGCGCCGTGTCTCCGGCGTCGACGTCACCTTGACGGCTCTAAAGCTTGCCACGACCTGGACCGATCGCGCGTATCAGGCGACCGATTACCGCAAAGGGCGGGTGCTCCTCGCCGGTGACGCAGCGCATATCCATTCCCCCTTGGGCGGCCAAGGGCTCAACCTCGGGCTTGGTGACGCGATGAACCTCGGTTGGAAACTGGTTTCGACAATTCGTGGCGATGCACCGACGGATCTGCTTGACACTTATTTCAGTGAACGGCACCCAGTGGGCGCGCAGGTTCTTGACTGGTCACGCGCCCAGGTCGCTCTCATGCGGCCAAGCCGGAGTACGCGCGCTCTCGAAGCCATCATTCGCGATCTTATCGACACACGCGACGGCGCGACCTACTTCGCCGAACGTGTGTGGGGTGTTTCTCTCCGCTACGATCTTGGCGGCAGCCATCCACTGGAGGGCCGCAGCGCTCCCGACTTCGAGTTGGCCGACGGAACGAAGCTCGGCGAGCTTCTCAGTGACGGAAAGGGCCTGCTGCTGGACTTTGATGCTGATACCTTACTTCGGGCGCTCGGGGGCCGCTGGGGCAACCGGATCACGTATGTCGCGAGTGACGTCAAAGACCGAATGGGCCTGCGTGCAGTGCTCGTGCGCCCCGATGGTTTTGTCGCTTGGGCCAGCGACGGTCCTTCAAACTCCGAAGACCTTGTCCAAGCTGTATCGCGGTGGTTCGGTCAAGCCTGAAGCAGAGCGATTGACAAAGACTTATGAGCAATCGCCTTTGACAGGAACGAAGGCAAACACACGCACACTTGTTGTCTCGGCCGACAGACCGACCCACGCATCCATATCGAGACGACCGCAAACCTGCACGGTGTTAATGACTTCGGCGCCCTTAAAGGCTGTCGCTGTAAAACCCACGGCGATGGCCGTTCGCTCAAAGACATGGAGTTTTGCGACGCCAACGGCACCGCCAGCTGGCGCAAGGCCGATGGTAATCTCACCGGCACCTGTGGTATCGGGGCCGATCCGCGATCGCCGCTGCGCGCCGAGCGATAAAATCGTATTTCCTGAGACGGTGAAGGTCTTCTGGAATCCGGACGAAACCTCCACATGGGGTTCCACTGGCGCTGCGCGGGTTGAGACTGAGGTTCCGCTCAAGAAAAGACAGATTGCGATACCTGTTAATCGCATGGGTAAAGTCGACATGAGAAACCTTTGAAATCGAGGACGGGAAATGGCCTTCGTCAGTTTTGATCCGGGTCGGCACAGTCCAGTATAAATGCCTATTTGATGGCTTCTACTCCCCAAGCTTGGTCCTGAGTTCCATCTCCAAATCTATGATCGCATCCGACAAGGGTTGACTGGGCATCGCTTTACATTTGTTTTCGACCGCCCTGAAATATTGATCTTGTTGGCCTTCCTTCAAGGCGTCCGGCCCAGGCAAGGTCTCATTGAACCCACTCAAGAAGCCAGCGATCCAATTACGATAGTCTTGACCCGTAGCATGGTGCTTGCGGATGTTTTTCAGGAAAGTCTCACAGGTCACAGCGCCCGGCCCGAACTGGGTTTTGGCTCCGGTCGGGGAAGCGCAGACCAGTGGAAGACCGATTGCCATGATGATTATCAAGCGCATTCGTTCGGCTTTATCGCAAGCAAGGATCGAAGCTATAGACAGTGACATCGGTTCCCCGGTAGGTGCCAAACTGTTTCACCAGAAACGGACTGAGATTATAACAAAGCTTTTGCAAGCTCGTGGACAATGCTTAAAGGAACTCAAGAATCTGTTCTGCTGGCATTTGCCGGTAATTGAACCATTGTCTTAGTCATGCCTCCAAATTTCCGGCCGCGTTTGACCCTGACACCGCAGTTGTCCGCTGTTAGAATTGTTTCGTGCGTGGCGCTGCAGCGAGCTTTCTGTAATCTGACGGGGTTAACCCGCACTCTCTTTTGAAATGGCGGTTAAAGTTTGAAATGTTCTTGTAGCCGACATTAAAACAAATCGACGTAATCGGCTCTGCCTGCTCATTGATCATATTGCAGGCCCGACTAATCCGGAGCTTATGGATATAGTCCACGAAGTTTTTGCCCGTGGTTTTCTTGAAGTAGCGGGAGAACGTGGAAGGTGTCATCCCCGCCAGATCTGCGGCAACGGACATCCGCACATCATTGTAAAGATTGCCAAGAATATAGGATGTCACGCGCTGCATAATTGCTGCGCTGTCAGCATCCAGATTGGGAGCGTAGTCACGACTTGAAAGAATGATCTTCTCATCGCTTTCGGCCATCAATGATATAAGCTCAAAGAATAAAGCAAGTCTCTGTAACCCATGAACCTTGCCGATCCTGCGCATCAGGTCGATACCCTGTTCTTCGGCTGTCCCGTAAAATTGCAGACCCCGCAAAGCCTGATCAAGCAGAATACGGGGCGTTGCCATTTCTGGCATGATTTCGGCGGTGCGTGCGAAAATCTGCGGATCGAATTGCAGAACCATATCCCGGTCCTTGAGCACCTCATCTCCGAAATTGGTGCTTACCCATTCGTGCGGCAAATTGGAGCCAACAAGGCACAGGTTTCCCGGCTGAAAATCACCGATATAATCACCGACAAAAGCTGTTCCACTTGATTGAGTAATCAGGTGAATTTCGTATTCAGGATGATAGTTCCAGCATGCAAGCCGGTACGGATAGTCATGCGTAAACCACCGGAACGATTGGCCTGGATCACAAAATATGTGCTCGAGTTCTGCGTTTTTTGCAACGCCGATCGCCATTGTCACCTCGCGTCACGCCTGGAGTGCGTGGCGGATCAATGTCCGCTCCGTCTCCTTGTCGAAGATATGAATATGCTTTTCATCCACGGTCAACCGGCAGGGCTGCCCGAGCTGCGGACACGCGCCGGAATCAAGCAGTGCGCCCATTTCCACCGTCCCCAGACTGAAGTTTATCAGAGCCTCATTACCAAGATATTCAATCAGATCGACAGTGCCGGAAAAGATGTTCGTATTGTTGGTTGAAACAGCCATCTGCAGATGAGCAGGTCGTATCCCAACAGTAACGGTCTTGCCGTCTTCAAGGGTATATCGCTGCCTGCTGACCTCCAGCTTTGTATCACCATTCAACAATATGTATTTCGAACCGCCTGATGATACGGTCATGTCGATGAAATTCATCGGAGGCGTACCAATGAAGCTGGCGACAAATTTGGTGAGGGGATTTTCGTAAATCTCTCTCGGCGTACCCAATTGTTCAATACGCCCATCCTTCAACAGAACTATTCTGTCTGCCAGTGTCATGGCTTCCAACTGATCATGGGTAACGTAAACCGTAGTGGTCTTTAACGACTGATGCAGACGCGCAATTTCGACACGCATATGATTGCGCAATTTTGCATCGAGATTGGAAAGTGGCTCATCAAAGAGAAAGACCGCAGGCGTCTTGATCATGGCCCGGGCAATTGCAACGCGCTGCTGCTGTCCACCTGATAGAGCGGCGGGCTTGCGCTCCAGATAGGGATCAAGACCAAGCAGTGAAGCTACTTCCCGCACACGCCGCTCGATTTCGGGTTTTGAAACTTTCAGACGTTTGAGCCCAAAGGCGATATTGCCGAAGACACTCATATGCGGATAGAGCGCATAGTTCTGAAAGACCATGGCAATGTCACGATCACGCGGCGGCAGATCATTGACTATCTTGCCAGCAATAGTGAGCTCGCCATCCGAGATCTCCTCAAGGCCAGCCAGCATGCGCAATATCGTGGACTTACCGCAACCAGATGGGCCGAGGAACACCACAAATTCATTCTCTTCAACGGAAAGATCGAATTTGTGCACAACCTGATGTGTACCATAGCGCTTGGTTATCTCATTGCAGACTATAGCGGCCATCAGTATGTATCCTCTCCCAAATGTATCTGTAACTTGACGTCAGCAGGACGGCCTTCCGCGGCGCGTTCAAAAGCTGCAATGCTGTCCTTGAAAGCGTAGGTGGCCGCAATAAGCGGTTTTAGATCAACTTTGCCGGAGGCGATGAGGGCGAGCGCCCGGTCGTAGACATTCGCGTAACGGAACACAGTTTCCATGCGCACTTCCTTGGATTGTGCTGCGACAAGATCGAGGCTGACCGGTTCAACCGGCATACCGACGAAAACAGTGGTGCCGCCCGGCCGCACAAAATCAAAGATACCTTTAAATGCACTTGGATGACCGCTCGCTTCGAACACAATATCCACACCCCAATTGTCAGTCTCTTTTCTGACAAGAGCAGAAAGGTTGTCGTGGCGGCTGTTCACGGCAATGATTCCATCGTAGCGGGCTGCAATGGCCAGCTTTGGGTCCTGAATATCCGATATGATGACGCGGCTGCAGCCACCCGCAAGCGCCGCAAGAGCAACCATGATGCCGATTGGACCCGCACCGATGACGAGTGCAGTATCGCCGGGTGTCACGCGCGCCTTTGTGACTGCCTGCATACCGACAGCAAATGGCTCGATCATTGCGCCTTCAGCAAATGAAACATTCTCAGGCAATCGAAATGTCAGATTAGCGGGATGAATAACAGATGGTGTGAGGCAGCCATGCACCGGCGGTGTCGCCCAAAATACCACATCGGGATCAAGGTTATAAAGTCCAAGCCGGGTCGCCCGGGATTTGTCATTTGCAATGCCGGGTTCCATGCAGACCCGGTCACCCTTGCGTAAGCTTCGAACGTTGGGACCAATCTCGACGATAGTCCCTGACGCTTCGTGCCCCAGGACCATCGGCTTGTCGACAATATAAGGTCCAATGCGGCCATGGGTATAATAATGCACATCGCTGCCGCAGATACCGACTGTATCAATAGCAATTTTGACGTCGTCGGGACCAAGATCGAGTGGAAGATCAATGTCACGCAACGACAGGTGGCGGATTTTCTCCAGAACAAGAGCCTGCATGCTCCATTAGTCCTTTTTCTTGAGTGCTGAATTGATGAAACCGCTCATGACACCAACAAAGATCAAAGGCGGCAGGGAAAGAACGATGACCGAAGCATTGAGGATGCCCCACGGAACATTGCGTCCGAGAAGGGTAAACTCCGAGGCGATGATGGGCAGCGTCTTGGCGTCGGATGTGGTCAGCATCAGTGCAATGAGGAACTCATTCCAGACAAGAATGAAACTGAAGATGACGGCACCGATCAGTGATTTCGCAGCCACCGGCAGAGCAACCTTAAAGAACACCGCATAGGGACCATAACCATCAACAATTGCTGCCTCCTCGATTTCTCGGGGCACACGACTGAAAGCCGGAATTGCCAACCAGATGATCGTTGACATGGTCAACAGCGTGTAGGTGATAACGAGGGCCGTGCGGGTATCGTACAGGCCAAGATCCAGCCAGATGGCAATCAATGGAATTGCCACAGCAACCGGTGGGAGGAAACGCAGCGATAGGACGAAGAATTGGATATCGTCGGAAAAGCGGTTCGGATAACGCGCGACGGCATAGGCAGCGGGGATTCCAAGAACGGCACCGATCAATACGGACAGGCCGGCAATGATGATTGAATTGAACAATCCGTGCTGCACATTATCGCGTCCGAGCACGTAGATGTAATTATCAAGCGTCGGCGTAAAGATGAATTTCGGTGTTGTCGAAACGATGTCGACCAACTGCTTGAACGAATTCAGAAACACCCAGAAGATCGGAAAAATCGCTACCAAGACGAGTGCTGTAAGCACAATTTTTGAGGCGACGGATTTTGATTTTAGTGCCATTTGCGTACCCACTTCCAAAGAACTGTGAAAGCGATGATGGTGGCAAACATCATCAGGACGGCCATACTGGACGCATAAGAGATTTTGCCAGCTTCCACGAACCCTTGAGAAAACGCATACATATCAAGCGTTTCGGTCGCGATACCCGGACCACCACGGGTCATGACATAGATCAGGTCGAAGGCGCGCAGAGATTCCACCATCTTGACAAAGACGAGACTTAGCAAAGGCGCGGCAAGCATGGGGATGCCGATATAGAAATGCACTTCCCATGTCCTGGCATTATCGAGGCGCGCAGCTTCAAACGGCTGTGGCGGTAATGTTTCAAGCAATTTCAGAATGATGACCGAGAAGAACAATCCCCACTGCCAGACATCGACGATGGCGACTGATGCCAATGCCGTCGACGGCAGGGAGAGAAAATCAACAGGAGCACCAGTCAGCAATTTGATCGGATAGTTGATGAGACCAAAAAGCGGATTGAACATGAACTTCCACACAAAGGCCGCAGAGACGCGGGGCAACATCACGGGGATGATAAAGAGCACCGTGACCAGGTTTCGCATGCGGGGCGAGGCGGTCTCGTAGAGAAAGATTGCCAGCAGAATGGCGACCAGCATCGTTGCAGTTACAGTCACCACCTCCCAGATCAGCGAGATCCGGATCGCATTGAGAAAACGTCGGTCATTGAACAAATCTATAAAATTGGCAAACCAGACATAGCTACTGTTAGGGAAACTCAGCTCCCGGTTCTGCAGTGCAATATTGACGGCCGCAATGGTCGGGACAAACGCAAGGATCGCAAGAACCACGAGCGGTGGTATGAGAAAAAGCAGAGGTAGGCTTGTTTTCCTGTTCATTTCGGTAATCCGGCAAAATCATCAAAGATAAGTGAGGAACGGGGCTTCACATGGGGAGCGTTGTGAAGCCCCGGACAGCGACACGAAGGAATGTCGCTGCGGATCAGCGGCGTGCGATCAACTTGTTGGCGTAGGCCTCAAGCTCATCAAGGCCGCCTTTGATATCTGTCCGGCTGCCGGTGATCAGCTCTTCGAGGATGATGCCCCAGCGGTCGCCGAGATCAGGCCAATCGGCGTTGACCCAGAAATTGACATCGGTGTACTGCGCCGTCTCGTTAAGCGCATTGCCAATCTCCGCACCATATTTCTTTTTAAAAGCATCACTGTTGATGACGCTGGTTCGATTGATGTCACCAAAAATGCCCTGTTCAAGCCGTCGTTCTTCATTTTGTTTCGATGTGGCCCATGCGATAAAAGCACCAGCGCATTTCTTTGCGGCATCGTCGGCATTTGCCTTTGCGCCGATGGCAAGGCCATGGCCATAGCCGCCTCCGACGAGCGGACGTGGCGGAACGGTGTAACCGACCTTGCCCGCCACCGATGATTGTTTGGGATCTTCCGTCTGGCCAGCAAGCGGACTTGACTCGATGATCATCGCGACATTGCCGGAGTTGAAGGCTTCGGTGACCTCAGTCCAGCTGCCGGTCTGCGTACCCGGGGCCGAATATTTGAAAAGACGCAGATAGGTCTCTGTCGCTTTAACGGCTGCAGCGGAATTAAAGGCCGGTTTGCCATCGACAAACCACTCGCCGCCGAACGCCTTGAAATAGGTCATCCACCGCCAGACATTTGCGCCAGACCCGCGACCGCCGCGTAGGGCCGTGCCGTAGAAACCCTTGGCCGGATCATTCAGTTTGGCAAGTGCGGCTTCGTATTCCTCCAAGGTCTTGGGCGGCGTGATCCCGGCCTTTTCCAGGACATCCTTACGATAGTAAAGCAGATCACCGCCGCCCTGAATGGGGGCGAAATAGGCGATGCCGTTGTAGCTGGCAACCTTCTTTCGCCCCGCATCGAAATCATCATAACTGGCGTCCGCCGGGTAGTAATCGAGCAACGGCACGATCCATTTTGACTCGGCAAAAAGCGCGACATTGGCCTCGTCAATATAATAGACATTGTACTTACCCGTTGTTGCTGCCTCCGCACGCGATTTGGCGCGCCGATCATTTTCATTCAGGTAGTCAAACTCGAACGAAGCACCCGAAAGCTTCTTGAATTCGTCCTTGTAGTTTTCAAGCAGGGTAAGACTGTCGCGGGGTTGCGCCAGAACCCGGACTGTACTGTTGCAGATTTGTGCATTCGCGCTATTTGCAAAAATGAGTAGAGCGGCACTCCCAAACAGGGCAGTGCGATATAATCTGTCGATCATTGGTTGTCCTCCCAAGGTCACCATTATTGGGGATATGGCAGGCATTTCTCCTCTTACCTGTCCAATCCTGAATGAAAATTGACAGGGGCGAAACAATCTCGATAGCGGCAAATTTTCAGAAAACTAATACGAATTTGCAATTTCTGGGCTTGAGAGCAGACGGGCAAAATCACAGAACATGGTTCAATTGAGCTGGTTATTATACCTAGGCCAGTCCAATGTTACCGGTATGGCATTAAATGCCCCAGACGACGGCGCCACCTGTTAAGCCAGCGCCAGCTGCGGTTAGCAGCAGTTTTTCGCCCGGCACCAAGGGTCGCTTGCGATCCGTAAGACATAGTGAGAGCGGAATGGTTGCGGCAGAGGAATTGCCATACTCTGCTATGGTGCGCACGGTTCGGGAAGCATCAATGCCAAGATTATCCGATACCACATCGAAAATGCGCGCATTGGCCTGATGTGGCACAAACCTGTCCATGTCTGCCGAACAGAGATTCGCATCTGCCATTGCTCGCTGCGCGCATGTGGTCATCATCTGGACAGCCCGCGTGAACATTTCCTTGCCGCTACGCATCGTCATCAGGCATTCCTCATTTGCCATGCCTGAAGCAAACGGCTTTGCGGAACCTCCTGCGGGAATTGAAATCAGATCATAATAGCTGCCGTCCGAGGCCAGGTTCACACCAAGCAAGCCAACATCTGAATCGCTTGATGGCACCAGAACGACAGCACCCGCCGCATCGGCAAAGAGAACGGCACTTGCGCGTTCGGCCGGATTGATGCGCCTGCTCAAAATATTGGCGGCCACGACAAGAACCGGACGCCCTTGCGCACGGACGAAACCATCAGCAAGCGTTAACGCGTAAAGGAACCCCGAACATGCACCGGCAAGATCAATAGCACCGGAATTAATGAGCCTGAGACGATGCGCCAGCAATGGAGCTGAAGGTGGTAAAAGATGGTCAGGGGTTGATGTGGCAAGGATCGTCAGGGCGATGTCATCAGGCAAGAGATCGGCGTCGTCCAAAGCCGATGCCCCTGCCTTTTCGGCAATATCCGTGAGGAATTCGCCGTCTTCGACCCAATGCCGGGTGCGAATACCGGTTCTGCGCTCAATCCAGCCGGGCTCCAGCCCGAGTTTGCTTTCTATCTCTGCATTTTCCACGCGGCGCGCCGGCACGTAGTGACCAAATCCGGCAATTCGACTTGCCGCTATCCGGCTCATCGCCTCCCCACGGCAAGCATATCCGCCGCCTCATCAATAGCATCATAGGCACGGTCCAGATCAGTTTCATCGACGCAATAGGGTGTCATCAGATAAATGACATTGCCAAGAGGGCGGATCAGGAGATTTCTGGATCGGAAGAAAGCGCGCAGTTTTGGTCCAGCGTCGGAAAGATAGCCTGATATCGAAGTATTGAGGTCTAGTGCAGCGATCGTCCCGGTCTGGCGTATATTGCTGAATCGTGGGTCTGCCGCGAACCGTTTCAACCTTTCACGATGCATGGCTTCCAGCGATCGAATGCGCGCATGCACTGGCTCTTTCTTCCACACTTCAAGATTGGCGAGCCCCGCTGCACAAGCAATCGGATTGGCAGTATAAGAACTCGAATGAAAGAAAGTCTTGGTACGATCGGTGGATAGATGCGCGTCAAATATTTTTGGAGAACACAGGGTTGCAGCCAGCGGCAAAGCACCACCGGTCAGTCCTTTCGATGTGCATAATATATCCGGCGTAATGCCGGCGTGATCGCAGGCAAACAATGTTCCGGTTCGCCCCCATCCGGTCATCACCTCGTCAGCGATCAGCAAGGTGCCATATTTTTCAGCGATGCGCTTCAGTTCGGTCAAGAGCGATGCGGGATACATCCGCATTCCCCCTGCCCCCAACACAAGCGGTTCGACCAGCAATGCAGCGACCTGCCCACTCCGGCATAGCTGTTCGAAAGCATCAAGCGTATTCTGCTCATGTCCGGGCAGCGGAAACGGCACCTGATCGACACTGAAAAGCAATGACTGGTAGGCTGCGTTGAAAACCCCGCGCTCCCCCGCAGACATGGTCCCGATTGTATCGCCGTGATAGCTGTGTTCCATAACGACGATGCGCGACCGTGGTTCTCCCATATTATGGAAATAGCCCAATGCCATCTTCAGTGCGACTTCCACGCAGGTTGACCCGCTGTCCGAATAAAAGACGTGTGCAAGGCCTTCCGGAGCGATGGCGAGCAACCCCTTTGCAAGTTCTTCGGCGGGCTCGTGGGTGAACTCAGCAAAGATGATCTGATCAAAGCTGTCGCAAGCCTCGCGGATCGCCTTCATGATAAGCGGATGGCGATGTCCGTGTGTGATAACCCACCAGGAGGAAATCGCATCGAGAATGGCTGACCCCTCGTCGTCATGAAGCCATGCGCCTTCCGTTCTGAGGATGCGCCTCATCGCGGGCTCCAGCGCGTGTTGGGTGAACGGATGCCAAACAGGCGATGATGCAAGAGAATAGGTCACGGGTTCACCATCTGAAAATGCGCTGTATCGAAATTTTCCTGAAAGGCTTTGTGCAATGCATCGGCTGTCAACGGCTTAAGCAATGGCAACCGGCCAAGGCAGCGGACACGACCCAACGTCCCGATAATGTACTGCGTATCCATATGTTCATCGCCGATGAAGGCAACGCCGAACACCGGTACGCAACGTTGGCGCAAAGCTTCCAAGGAGAGCAATGTGTGATTGATCGTTCCAAGACCCGTGCGAGCGCATAGAATAACGGGGATTTGCCAGCGGGCGAAAAGATCGGCAAATATTTCGGTTTCCGTCAGCGGAACCATCACACCACCAGCGCCCTCAATAATGAGCGGACCGTCTATGGAAGGCGGATTGAGCAACTCCGGTCGTATTCGAACATTGTCCAACCGCGCAGCAAGATGTGGCGAAGCAGGCGTCTGAAGCCGCCAGGTCTCGGCAATAATCCTATCGGGCGGAATCTGACCGAGGCGGGCAACGGCTTCGCTATCAGTTTCTTCCTCAAGGCCAGCCTGGACAGGTTTCCAGTAAGAGGCACCGAGTGCACTGACTAGCGCCGCTGAAAATATTGTCTTGCCAATATTCGTATCGGTACCCGTAACGACAAAACGCAAACTCATATGACTTCCTCGGCCAATGCAACTTTAAGATGATTGAGCATCCGCTCGATTTCGTACTGGTCGACATTCAGTGTGATGGCTATTCGCAGGCGCGCTGTTCCCTCGGGAACCGTGGGCGGGCGGATTGCACGGATATCGAAACCACCCGCTTGCAGCCGCCTCGCAACACGCGTTGCACGCGCATTGTCGCCAATCAGGATGGGCAGAATTTGTGACCCGCTCCCCTCCATCCCAAAGGTCGCCGCAAGTTGTGTGCTGGCGAACGTGAAAAGCTTCTGCAGACCCAGTCTGCGCTGAGGTTCGTCTGCAAGCATCTTCAGTGCCTCGCGAACTCCCGTCGCCATAAGTGGCGACGGCGCGGTGGAATAAATGAAGGCGCGGGCGCGATTGACAAGATAATCGCAAAGGACCTTGCTCCCCCCTACGAGCGCACCTGAAACGCCAAGTGCCTTGCCGCAAGTGTGCAACAGGATAATGTTATCCCGCCCCTCAAGGCCCGTCGCAAGCCCACGACCTTCGCTACCAAATACTCCGGTCGCGTGTGCCTCGTCGACGACGAGAAAACTCTCATATCTGTCCGCAAGCGCCATCAGATCGGCTAACGGCGCACGATCACCATCCATGGAATAGAGGCTCTCGACTGCAATCCACGCATGCCCCTTGCCGCCCGCCATGCGCCACTGCCTCAATGCGCTCTCGAAATTCCCGAGATCATTATGCCTGATCATGACCGATTGCGCCCGGCTGGCTGTGACACCTTCGCGAGCGCTGGTGTGTATAAACGCATCATAGACAATGAGATCATCGCGTTGCGGCAGCGTCGAAAACAGCGCGGCATTGGCGGCATAACCGCTTGAGAAATAGAGCATCTTCTCCACACCGAAAAAGGCAGATGCTTCATCTTCGAGCGCCTCATGCTCGGAATGATTGCCGCGAAGCAAACGAGACCCGCCCGAACCAGCCGGGACGCCGCGCTCCAAAGCAGCAGCTATCGCTGCTGCAATACGCGGGGAACCGGCAAAGCCGAGATAGTCATTCGATGTAAAATCAACACCGTTGCATGGCACCAGCGTCCGCAATCTTCCCTTGCGTTCTAATCCGTTCAACGTCCTGTCATAACGGGCAAGATAATGGGACGTCATTCGGCAATACGCGGAGGCATTGCCTTCAGCCCCAATCGCCGGAACAGTCCGGTATCGTGATCATCGCCGGGATTTTCCGCAGTGAGCAGCGTGTCACCGACAAAGATCGAATTCGCACCGGCGAAGAAACACAGCGCCTGCATCTCGTCGCTCATTTCCGTACGCCCGGCGGACAGACGAACATGCGTCTGAGGCATGAGAATGCGGGCAAGCGCTGTGGCCCGCACAAATGCAATGGGATCAACGGGAATTGCGTTGGCCAGCTTTGACCCGGGGATCGGGATCAGCATATTGATCGGCACACTCTCCGGCTGTACCGGAAGGTTGGCAAGGGTAACGAGCATTGAGATATGGTCATCCGTCGTCTCGCCCATGCCGAGAATGCCACCGGCACAGACCTTGATCCCTGCCTCCCGCACATTTCCGAGTGTTTCCAGACGATCCGCAAAACTGCGGGTACTGATGATCTCGCTGTAAAAGCGCTCGGACGTATCAATGTTGTGATTGTAGTAATCAAGGCCCGCCTCTGCGAGCCGGTTCGCCTGTCCTGAAGACAGCATACCAAGCGTCATGCAGGTCTCCATACCCAGCGCCCGAACGCCCTCGACCATGGCAACAACCATGTCCATGTCACGATCTTTGGGACTGCGCCACGCTGCCCCCATGCAGTATCGTGTTGCACCACTGTCGCGAGCCTTGCTTGCCTCTTCAAGGACCTTCTCGACTTGCAGCAGCTTCGATGCCTTGAGCCCGGTGGGGTAATGTGCGGACTGGCTGCAATAGCCACAATCCTCAGGGCATCCACCCGTTTTGATCGACAACAATTTGCTGAGCTGGATGGCATTGGGGTCAAACTGTGCCCTATGCACACTATGTGCCTCGAATAGCAGATCATTGAACGGCAAATTATAGATTTTTTTTGCCTCATCGAAATCCCAGCGTTCAGCGGGGATTACAGATGCACTCAAACCTTCGGATTCCTGTATCGCAGATACTGACATTGATAACCTTTCGGGCTTACATGCATAATTATAGATAGAATCACAAATTATCTATAATTTTATTCACGACATGGAAAAACGCAAGCCGCTTCGAACGGTCGGAAATTCAAATCGAGCTATGGCTGTCTAAAAATGCCTCTAGAGATGAACGACAGCGGCAATTAGCCAACAATGGCAAAGGCATCGCGCGTTGAGCCTGTCGGGCCTTTAACCGGTTTTTGCCCGATCCATTGAACGTGGCGTTCAAGCACGGCAACAGCGTTGTCAGTATTGCGCTGCCGTAGAAACCCGAGGATTGCACGATGATCGTGATCGGTCCGAACTTCCCATTCCAAGCGCCAAGCTGAAAACAGGAAACGCGCACTCACTGCATGAAGATCGTCGATTGCCGCCAACAAACGCGGCATTTCGCAGGGGGTCAGGATCAGCCTATGAAACCGCCGATTGGCCTCTTCCCAAGAGCGCACATCCCGCGAATTATCGCCCGCGAAGGTTGCCTCTTCGGCCTGCTCAAGAATTGACGCCGTCAAATGCGGCACCGCATGGCGAAGTGCAAGCCCCTCAAGCTCGGCACGCATCAGCGCCACTTCGCGAACCTCTTTCAGATCAAAGGAGGCCACCCGCACGCCCCGTCGCGGTTCGCTGACGGCCAATCCCTGGGCCTCAAGCTTGCGAAATGCCTCTCTCACCGGAACGTGGCTTGCTCCAAACTCTTCGGCAACATGGTCCTGCCGCAATTTGGCACCCGGCTCCAGCTGGCCCGTTACAATCCTGTCGGCAAGGATGCGGCTGATGCGGTTGGCAATGGTGTCTTCGTTGGCTGCGGTCATGTTCTATAGATATTTTGCTTCTGATCCCCTGTCGAGCCAGCCCCGTTGTATTTGTTGTGGGGCACTTTCCGAACATAGTTGGGACCGCATTTCAGCATCGTCATCGCTGTCGACCAACTAAGTCAGGTAAAATTCATGGCATTGAAGGGCAGCATTTACCGCATCGTCTCAATGTACTTAATGTTAAAATTGACATAGCCAGCCTCCGTTTCCTTGAGCTGGGCCTCTATCAGCTCGTGGAATTCCGGCAGTCGGTGAAAAGGCACACCGGGATATGAGTGGTGTTCGGCATGATATGGCATATTCCATGCAAGCTTGCGAACGAGCCAATTCGTCGTGGTGGTCCTGCTATTTTCCAGCATATTTGCAACAAATGGACAGCGACCATGCTCGGCAAGAAGATAGAGACGCAAGAACGGCTGCCCAAGTAGAGCTGGCAATACCCATACATAGAGAAGAAGCGCCGTGTGCAGATAAAGCGAAAGTGCAAGCATGATGGCATAAACAATCATCATCATCCGCGCTTCAGCCCGCACTTTTGGGCGCCCTTTTTCGGGAACAAACGTGTCGGAGCAGTGGCCAGCAGCATTCCTGACCAGCGTTTTCAGATGACTTACCCAAACTGGAAAACCCGAGACGTGTACAATATATTGTCGTAAAAATTCTGGTTTCGGAGATGCCAATTCAGGGTCGTTTTCAGGGTCTTGGGTAAAGCGGTGGTGGGCAAAATGGAAATACCGAAACCAGTCCGTCGGCAGCACGAGGATTAAACTGCATGTACGGGCAACAAAATCATTCAGCCACTGGGTTCTGAACGGGGTACGATGCACCGACTCATGCAGCAGGGTGAATAAAAACACGAGCAGGATACCTTGCGGCAACATCAAGAGCGGCCACAAAGTTATACGCATTGCGATCAACGACCCGAGAAAAACGATCGCGCCCCAATGAGCGGCGAGCTGAATCACGCCCGCTCGGTTTGATTTGCCAGTCAGATGGTCACGCTGCTCAGATGTCAGTGATGCGATAATAGTCCGGTGATCCATGGATGCCCTCAAACAGTTGGTTTCAGATGAATGAGAGTATTCAATATTTAATCTTTTTTAAAACGAGAATTCCTGCCATATTAGAAAGATAAGCTTATCTATTTTAGGTGAATAATCTTGTTTCCATCCTTACGTGGATTGCAGGCATTCGAGGCAGCCGCGCGAACTGGCAGTTTTATGTCTGCAGCCAAAGAGCTTTCAATTTCGCCTGCGGCAGTCAGTCAGCTTATTCGTGCTCTCGAAGCACAAGTAGCACGCAAACTGTTCCAAAGGATCAACCGGCGAGCCATACTCACGGAAGCAGGCCGAGAAATTCTGCCCCGGCTTTCATTGGCTTTCGACGAGTTGAGAAGTGCTTCGAGTGAACTGTCCGGTGGTCAACGACGATCTTCACTCGTCATATCGGTACCGCCTTCGATGGCAATGGGTTGGCTCTCGCGCCGTTTACCTGATTTCATCACCGTACATGGCCCGGTAGATATCTCTTTGAGGGGTGAAGGCGACCCTGTTTCATTTGAGCGCGATCTGATTGACATTCGACTGTCCTATGGGCGCTTCCACTATCGCGAACACAGCACAGAAGAAATTGCCGTTGACGCGGTTTTTCCCGTCTGCACACCGGGTTTTCTGGCACAGTACGGCCCCGTGAATACCACCGCGGATCTACTGACCTTGCCATTGATTCATACCGATTGGGGACCGGCTGCGTCTTCGTTTCCCTCATGGCGTAACTGGTTTGAAACAGCACTTCTGACACCCGGCCGCGACATTCAACGGGGCCTGACCGCAAACTCGTCAAAGGCTGCTCTTGATCTTGCGCTTGGAGGATTGGGAGTCGCTCTGGGGCAAGGCATTTATTCTGCTGACCTAATTGAAACGGGCCCGCTAATCAGACCAGTAAAACGTGTACTTGAACTCGGACAGCCTTACTGCCTGACAATACCTCAACGAAGCGCCCGGAAAATGGTGGTATCGGCTTTCAGATCATGGTTCATCAATGAATGCTTGCGCTCGATAAAGTCACCATCCCTTGCGATATAGGCCGAGATACTCGCATTCGGGTTCCGACGTCATCTCCTGTATATTTTCAAACAGCTCTTGTGCCGGCCCCATCTAGGCTGGGAATGGTCGCGAAGGAAAAATACTATGTCCAAAGATTCCGCTGCCAAATTTGATAGTTCCCGAGCTGCGGAGTACGCACGGCAAAGCCGGATTGCTCTGGCCGGCTACGATGCTTGCCACGAGCTTTCGGCCTGCATGCTTTCGGCAGTGCTTGGTGCTGGAACAAAGGCGAGGTTATTGGTCGTTGGAGCCGGTGGAACAGCCGGTGAGATCATAGCCGCCGCAACACTCGAACCAGATTGGTCATTTGTCGCCGTTGACCCGTCACCACCAATGCTGGAGCTGGCGAAGGCCGAATTGGCCGCAGCCGGATTGGAGCAGTGTGTGGAGCCGGTTCTGGGTCACCTTGCCGAAATCTCCATAACACCATCTTTTGACGCAGCGATCATGATTGGTGTCCTGCATCACCTGCAAGATGACGAAGCAAAAAGCGAAATCCTCAAGCAGATTGCAACACGTCTTAGACCGGGCGCGCCATTGGTTCTCGCCGGAAATTATAGAACCTATGCTTCGCAGCCGCTCCTGATGAAGGCTTGGGCCACCCGTTGGCGGATGAACGGCGCCGGTCCCGAGGAAATCGAAGCCAAGATGGGCAAGATATTGCAAGGAGCCGAACCACCTAGATCGGAAGAAGCTATTGCCATTTTACTCTCCGAGGCGGGGTTTGATACTCCATACCGCTTCTTTTCCAGCCTGTTCTGGGGCGCTTGGTTGACACGCCGTGTACCTGACGGTCTGTGAGGCGGACACGGTTCATTCAGATAGAAAACGAACTATTTGGCGACAGGCCACGGTAGCGCGTCATCAAACCTCAACTGGCCCGACATCTCGGTTGGAATTCGCAATCATCATAGTTTGAAATCCGCAAAGACGGCGGCCAAACGTTTTGTTCCGATATCGGCCTCGGCATCTGTTAAGGCCGAGAAACCCAATAACAAACCATAATCGGAAGTAGGCGCGATGTGCATTGGCGAAACCGGCAGAACAGAAACGCCATGGTCGCGTGCGCCACGCGCTAACACTGTGTCATCATTTTCCGCACGAACGCGCGCCAGAAGATGGACTCCCTGTTGGGGCGGACTGACTTTTAGATGTTCGAAGAGGCGCTCATGCAACAATGACACCAACACATCACGTGACTGCCGGTAGGCATCGCGCAATCGGCGTAAATGGCTTGAAAAATGCCCTTCAGCCAAAAAGTCAGCGACCACCAATTGTTGAAATGGGGCGGGGAAACGATCAAGAAGTGCGCGCATGCTGCGAAACGCCGGAACCAAATCGTCCGGCACCACCAGATAGCCAAGACGAAATCCCGGCAGCAGAGCCTTGCTGAAAGTGCCGACATAGATGACACAGTGGTGCTCATCAATTCCTTGCAGGGCGGCAAGTGGCGGCCCATCATAACGGAACTCGCTGTCGTAATCATCTTCGATGACCCAGGCCCCGGCGGTTGCAGCCCAATCAAGAAGCGCCAGCCGGCGCGCCATGGGAAGCACCACGCCTGCGGGATATTGGTGCGATGGAGTGACATAGACAGCCCGTGGCCTGACAGCGAGTGCTGCGAGGGCGGAAACGTCAATGCCATTGTCGTCAATCGGTACAGGCGCAAGCGTTGCCCCATGCGCGATCAAGGCATGCCGGGCGGGCGGATAACAAGGGTCCTCCACCGCAACGACATCGCCTGGATCAAGTAAAGAACGGATTGCAAGATCGATCGCCTGTTGTGACCCCGCAGTGATGAAGATGCGGTCTGGTACACAGCGCACACCACGCGCGGCAAGAAGATAGGCGGCCACCGCTTCCCGCAACCACGCTTCCCCCTGTGGATTGCGGTAATGGTCCGACAAGGTACCGACATGGCGATGAGCAATGCGATTGAGGATCGCGCGCGTCTTTTCATCCGGTGGCGTGCGTCCCGTCGCAAAGGGGACCTGCGGTGGCGGATCGGGTTGATGAGCCGTCATGATGACAGTACGGGCAGCGCGGGAAAGAAGGCGATCACGTTCCGGCCCCGACCATCCCTCTCCACCCGGACGTCCGGAGCGTTCAGGCACATCAGATGAAACGAAAGTACCCGAGCCGATGCGGCCGACGGCATAACCTTCGCTCAGGAGTGTTTCATAGGCCTCAATGACCAAGCCACGGGACACACCCCAAAATTGCGCGCCCGCACGCGACGAGGGAAGCCGTGTCCCGGGCTGCATCACCCCGGTGATGATCACCGCACGCAAAGCAAGATAAAGCTGTCGGACAAGCGGCACGGGAGACACCCTGTCGATGGCGATAGTAACCAGATGCGCTGTTCCCTCGCGCCGGCGCGAGCCTTCAACTGTCACGTTTTATACCCCAAGTGGTTCCCGCGAGCGGCTTCAAGTGGTCCTGTTATTTGATGTCGAATGGCAAGATAATCGAACCAATTATTCATTTGAGTCAAGAGATCATGCGCACATCACACGCCAACTGCCTGTTTATGGGAAGCCTTCTAACTGCCGCTGGCTATGGAGCGACATTCCTCCTTACCGAGCATTTCCGCGCTTTTGGCGGTAGCGAGATCGACACCGGCATTACGCTTGGCGGCGCAATGTTCGGCACTTTGATTGGAGTGCCTTTGGTCGGCTGGTTTGCTGGCCGCTTCGGCGCAGCTCGCATGGGAGCACTGGGGGCGCTGGCTGTCTGTGCCGGGTACCTCGTTCTTGCTTCCTTGAAGACCCTGTCGCCGCTGATCGGTGGAGCTGGCTTTCTCATTGGACTTGGGTGGGGAATATTCTATCTCGCTGCACCAATGGCGTTGTCCGAGCGCGTCACAGATACGGAGCGTGGCTTCTGGTTCGCACGCTACGGAGCGTTCCTGATGGCGGGAATTGGCGGCAGCCCGGTTATAGCAGGCACGCTGACGGGAAGCCTTGGATTTTCCACTCCCGCTGCATTTTGCCTGGTTGCGGCGGCCTGTGTTCTTGCGGCCGTGCTTCTGTGGGCTTTTGACAGACTGGCCCCAAAAGGTGCTGCCGTTGCGCCAGCCTCTTTCAGTGAAGGTTGGGTGCGCAAATTGCCTGATATCGCCCGGACGCGAGCCATCTACCCAATCCTGATGGTGGGGCTTGGCGCTTGTGTCTTTAGTGGTATTTTGACGTTTCAGACGTCGCTCGTGCGAGGCACCGGCCTTCAGGCCAGCACGTTCTTTAGCGTCTACGCCTTAACCGTGGTGGCATCCCGTTTTGTATTGGCACCGGTGGTCAACCGGGCCAATGGTGATCATGTCGCCATTGTTCTCCTATCGCTGATGATCCTTGGCGTGGTGGTAAGCTTCGGATTTCACTATGGCGTCTTGGTCCAGATCACCAGTGCTGTTCTGCTTGGCCTTGGTTATGGCTTGGTTTACGCAGTGATCCAGACACAAGCGGTGAATGATGGTCCCATCGATCAACGTAACGCTGCAATGACGTGGTTTGTAATCGCTTATTTCGTCGGCATATTCGGATTTCCCCTGTTTGGTGGCTGGATGATCGTCAATTTCGGCACGAATGGCTTACTTGGTGCCATATTGGCGTTCGCGATTGCTGAGTTGGCCGTGGCGCTGCTGCGCGTACGCCACGGTCTGTACGCTCTGCCGAAGGAAGCCTCATGAGCAAGCCATCGATCACGGATTACCGAGGAGCAGAGAGGGACCGAACAGAGGCGTCGCCGATACGACCAACGCGATTATACACGCGCCTCTTCCGGCAAATCTCCTTTATAGGAGCATTGCGTCGGCACCCAAATGATATCAGTGAAAGATGGTCCGACTGTTTGGAACGCGATATCGCCAATCGCCTGCTTGCCACGGGTCAGGATTGGTCATATCCGCTTGAATAGTCACGCTGGCCGCCACCGCCATTTTACCCAATAGATCCCCTTTCTTGGGGATTTGCCTATTCAGCATTTTCGAAATCAGTGCTGCGGGTAACGGTTTCCCAAGCATCGATCTCATCGGCAATCTGATCCAGTTTGCTGCGTGCACGGCGCAGCGCGTCGCTGCCAAGCAGCAAATGAAGAGGCGGCTTATCGGAGCGAACCAGGGCGATGATCGCTTGCGCCGCGAGATCCGGATTGCCCAGCTGTCGACCTGCAGCGGTATCGAAGGCGGTAGAACTCCGTCCGATGGTCTCAGCGTAGGCAGCATCTTCAGCGTCACTTTTGCGTATCGAGTGAGACGAAAGGAAATCCGTCCGGAATGCACCTGGGGCAACCGCTGTTACTTTGATTCCAAGTGGTGCAACTTCCAAAGCCAATCCTGATGAAAGCCCTTCAAGCGCGTATTTGGCGGCAGCATAGACTGCCGATCCGGTGGTTGGCGCGCGCCCGGCGATCGACGTGACATTGATAATGTGACCGTGGCCTTGTGTGCGAAGGTAAGGCAATGCCGCTCGAATGATCTGGAATGGCGCAAAGACATCGACAGCAAACAGCCGCTCGACATCTGCATCTGACGCTTTCTCCAATGCACCAAGCAACCCGTATCCGGCATTGTTTACGATGACATCGATCTGGCCCGCTATCTCGAACGCCTTCAGTACGCTGGCCGCCGCCGCGTTGCCATCGACCAGATCAACATTCAAGATATGCAAGGTACCGCGATCATGATCAAGTTGGAATTGCCCAGCTCGAACTGTCCCAATCACAGTGTCCCCTTCTGCCAGTGCTGCCCAGGCGAGTGCCTTGCCAAGACCACGCGAAATCCCTGTGATAAACCAAGTTGTCATTTTTCTATCCTCTTCAATGAACCAAAGAGAAAATGACAGAAAGGCCTTGTCTTTATAATACATTCAAAAATTATAGAACTTGTTAGTTGATCTAAGCAATATATAGTGCCCAGAATGGATAGCTTGCTCGCCGCTCATGACTACAACCAGCTTCGCGCCTTTATTGCCGTAGCTGAATTTCTAAGCTTCACCCGAGCTGCCGATAGCCTCGGCGTTTCCCCTTCAGCTTTAAGCCAGATGGTGCGAAGTCTAGAGGAACGGTTGGAGATGCGCCTCCTCCACCGGACGACACGAAATGTGTCACTGACGGAGGCTGGTGAAAATTTGCTTCAACGGGTGAAGCCCGCGGCATTCGAACTTGGAAGCGCTGTCGCGCAGGCCCGTCGCTCAGGAGAAAATCCTGCTGGAACGGTAAAGGTACATTCGTTTCGATCTGCAGCCCGAAAGCATATCGAACCCATTCTTGCCAGCTTCACCGAATGCTACCCTGAGGTGCTGCTCGACATTACGCTTGATGACGAAGTTATTGATATCGTTGCAGGAGGCTTCGATGTGGGCCTGCGTATAGGAGAGGTGATCGAGCGCGACATGATTGCCGTTCGTCTGGGATCAGAACTCCGGCAGGTGGTGGTGGCGACACCTGATTATCTCGCCCGTCATGGATATCCGGAGCACCCACGAGACCTCGTTCGCCATCGCTGCATACGCTGGCGCTGGCCGGGCCGGGCGACGCCGTATGCCTGGGAATTCTTCGAGAATGAAAACTGGTTCAGTGTCTCTGTCGAAGGTCCATTGATTTTCAGTGACAAGGAAATGGCGCTGACCGCAACGCTCAAAGGAATCGGGATCGGATTTCCAATCGAAGACACGGTTGAAGACCACCTCGCTAGCGGAAGGCTCATCAGCCTTCTCGATCCATGGTGTGCTCCGTTTCCCGGACTGTTTTTATGCTATCCCAAGCAGCGCCATATGGCACCCGCCCTGCGGGTTTTCATCGATGCCCTGCGAGCCGGTGCCTGAATGCTCGTTCTCTGACATCAATCTGCGTCAATTCAGGTCATCTATCCGTCTTGGAATCCTCCCTCCAGATTGCAGATTCATGTCTTATGGGATGACTGCTCCCCCAGACGTTCGCGCACATGGAGCGCAGAGCCATTTCTTCCGGTTGCGGACGCCAGTTCAGGCCGTTCCAGTGTGTGCTCGCGCCGCCAATGCCAATACCTGGCAGAAAGGAGCCGAAGCTGCGATAGGGGGCAACGCAACCTCGTTATCATTTCGCCGTACTGTCCTGACGTGCCATTTTTATGCCCTCTCCCCCTTGATCGAAACAGAACCGAGTGGATAGCGAACATTGTATCGTTCAACCCATTCTTGATAGCTGCTACGAGCACCCGGAAAGCATATATAGCTCCATGCCTGCATGCTGTGGTTGCCGCCATGCATCGGATTGGCGAAGTAGCCTTCTCAAGTGGTTTGCAGAAGAACCGTGAAGAAATCTCGCAGTTCCGGCTGCAGACCGACCTCTCCTTTTTGTCGTATAAAAAGGAAACCACGAAGATGTATAACGGGATGTCGCGCGGTATAGCGAAGATGATTTTGGGTTTATTTCTCGGCCTGGCGGCTCATTCTGCCATGGCTCAAGAAGTGGTGACCATTCCTTCCTACACGCCGACTATTGGTGCCATCAGCACATTCCGAACAGAAAAGAGCATTGAAACGGATATGTCTATCTGGCTGGAAAAGCCAAGCATCATCATGCGCGGTGACTTTCTCCAGCAAATGATGGTTGTATCCAAGGATGAGCAAGCGGTGCGCATGCGCTGGTCGTTGAGTTCTGATGTCCCTGCAAAGGCAACGGGAAATTATGATCTCAATTCACAATACAAGACCACACTGGACCTTTATGGTGTTGAGCAACTGCAATTTGAGACAGATTTGAATGGATTCCCGTTTTCTTTGATCGGATTCGATTCTATTCGACAGAATATGCAAGACAAGATCGCAAGTTCTTTTGGCAATAGGCCAGTGCCTGAAGGGTCCGTACTATCAAGCCTTGTTAAAAAACTGGATGATAATCCCTTGGTTCTGACTGATATTCTTGTGCCCGAGGCTAGGCTTTTGGCACGTGGTCAGTGGTATAAGAGCGCGTCACTCAAGGTGGGGGATCAATGGCAGGCATCTCGCGATGACGACATCAATGGAACCGCTGTCAATATTGTCACAACATCGTTGCTCGAAAGTGTCGATCACTCAACCCAGACGGCCGTTATCACGTGGGACGAAATATCCGATAAGGAAGCGCTAACAAAGGCATCTCAGCCGGGAATTGATGCGATGATTGCAGCATCGAAGGAGCGTGCAGCAAAACTGACCACTGATCAACTAGCTGTCATCAAGAGCGCCAGCAGTCGCCGCCTCGGTCGTTCCGTGGTTTCGTTGGTTGATGGTTCTACAATAGAGGTGACTGAAACGCTGACTACTCAGCTGGGTGGTCTCAAAACCACCACTGTAACGCATGTCAAACGTGAAGATGGCATATCGTCTGACTTGGCAGCTAAAAGCCCGCGTAATCCGGTATCTGGTGCAATTCAGCCGGTATCACCAAATTGGCAAAACGCTTCCAATCTTGAACAAACGCTCAAAGAGCTGAAGAGCAATGATAAAGACACCCAAGGAAAGCAGGCCGGCGTTGAACAACTGCTCGGTAGCGCAACCGTCCCCGCAAAACCCGATAAAATACTGCTGACAACCCTTCCAGAGAAAGTAAAATATTCCGAGCCGGTGGCACTCAAAATATCGAGCGCGGCGGTAATGAAATCACCGATCTCTTATGGATATGAGCTGAAAATCATCCTTCAACCAGAGAGTAGCGCTTTATTTGGCGCTTTCACAAAAGCTGCAATCGGACAGAAAACGCAATTGCGGGTGGATGGGGAGATAATTTCGGAGCCGGTGGTGATCTCACCTATCGTGGACGGGACAGTACAGATTTCGGGTGATGACAAAGAGACGCTGGATGCCATGGCACGTCACTTATTATCGCCTGACGCTCATATTGAGGTGCAAGCGACACCAGAGGCGCTTCCACTTCAGGTGGAAAATGCAACGGCGTCAAAACTCGATTCCGGTGGTGTGGCGGTGAATATCGTTCTCACTCCACAAAGTGCCGCGCTTTACAAAGATTTTACAAGGCAAGCGGTCGGTCGGGCAATCGAACTGCGCGTTAATTCCCAGGTGATGGGCTCAATGGTCCTGAAAGACGAAAACGCCACCGGAAAAATCCAATTGACGGATGGTTCCAGCACACAGGAGCAATCCGAATCTTTTGCCAGTTTGCTTCCTGATGCCACTGTCGAAGTAATCGTCATCATCAAGCCCCCCACCCAATAAGGGCTTATTTACAAAAGTAAGCACTATCTGATCTGCGGCGCCTTTAGCGGGATAAGCACCGCACGCTATCGTCAATCACTGCGTAACCGATCGCGTTGTCGAAACAATATTTCACCTTTGCCTGATACAGCGTTGTCGCCACCATATTTTCCCGGCTTTGGACCGAGCAGCGGCTTGTTCACAATGTTCTCATCCATAAGAAAACGATCAAACAGACTAGAAAAGGCAATATCGGGTTCGCCACATGGCATAAAAGTCGGCGACGGATTTTCCGGCCGCCGATCAAACAGCAACGAGCCGCGTTTCATGAGGTAACCCGGCATAGCACCGGTACGGCCGCAGACCACAATCGTTCCGGCAATCATGCGATACCCCGCATAATCGCCACAACCCTTCAATGCAGCAATAACACCGCGACGCAGACGATCTCCTGTATAATCTCCGGCCTTGCCGCGAACGATCAATATGCCGCCTTCCATGCCGGTCATTTCGCCTGCCAGCGGTCCACCCAGACAGTTTCCGGCATTCCCTTTGATCTCCAGCCGTCCGCCAGCCATACACGATCCCGTGTGGTCACCGGCGCTGCCTTCAATATACAATGATCCACCGGATATTCGCCTGCCGGCCTGGTCACCGACGTCACCGATGATACGCATTGATCCGGAGTTCAATCCTGTTCCGACTTTATCGAAACGCGCGCTGCCGCCTTCGAAAACAATGTTGTTTACATCTTTGCCAGCGACCTTGAACACATCACCAACGGAGGCTGGATTGCGGCTCGTTCCAATACGTAGCCTGGAGACCTGGACCTCCGATAATCCGGCCAGAGCGACGGGCGTTAATCCGGATAAATCCAAACGCTCGTCAGGTTGGTCAATCAGTGTGAACGTCAACGCTTTCATGGCAGCAAATCCTTGAGATGATAATGAAATTTGCCTAGCTTGCCGCCATAATTGCCAGCGCTTATCCGTAACGCACCTTTCTTGGGACCGAAATCGATAACAGCCTTCAATCCTGCCCGCATAGCGGCGGCAACTGCATCACTGGTTTCACCATCGATAACGATTTCGAGCACCGCGTTGATGTCAGGTGTCAAGGCCGTGCCAACGACACCGCGCAATGTGGGCGCAAAAGCATCATTCGTAGAGGCCATCATTCCCTTATACTTTCCACCAACTTTCGAACCTGAGCGAACGATGCCACCTGGAAATGGCATAATCGCGCCCGGTATTTTTTCGATGGCAGCAACAGCTCGTTCGGCTGCGTTCAAGGCTTTGGTGTTATCAGCTGCAAGAAACAGAAGGTTACCGCCGCCAACGGCCAGTTTGGTCAACCCCGTTGTGGCTTCGCACAGGAATTCACCATCCATGACGGGTACGCGCCAATAGTGCTTTCCACCAAACTTCTTTGATATTTGCCAGCCATCACCAAAATAGCGCAGTGAATTGCCGAGATCCAGCGGTGCCGTTCCTTCAAGACCAGCGAAACAGGCACTCCCGGGCGACGTCAGCACGCATTGGCCGAGCCGGCTCTTCAATTGCTTCTGTAGTTCATCCGTACCCATGGCAAAAATCATGACGCGGCACCCCGGACGCCCATCCGGTGTCTTTGAAGCTGGTAGATCAACATCGATCGCCGCTTCGCAGCCGCAACCTATAACCGATGTTGCATAGCCCGTCATGGTAATGGCCGCCTGACGGGCCCATTTCAGCGTGGGCGCGGTAATGACTATTGCTGTCGCACGCATACCGAAAGCTTCGGCAAAAGTGTCATCGATGAGGATACCATTGCGGCTTAGCTGTTGCATGATACCTCCGCAAACGGCTCGTCGCGTTGAATCGCCGAGTCTGGGAAGGTGAACCAGTCGAGTGACAGGCCATAGCGCTCTTCATGATAAGCGTTCATACGCTTGGCCATTGCCTTATCCGGTGGCGGATTAAGCCTGAGCGTTTTGCCCCACCGATAGTGCGTTACCTTGCCGTTTTTGACCACCAGATCGCCATTCTTGAAAACCAGCGCCGCCTCGCGAAACATCTTCGCGATATCCTTGCCCTTACGGTATACCGCGACATCAGCAATTGCCCCTGCCCCAAGATGACCGCGGTCCTTGAGACCAAGCAGTTTTGCGGGCGCGGCGCGCGTCATAATCGCAATCTCTTCCAGATTGTATTCACGACGAATGGACGCGAGTGTCGTAAGCTCCAGTGCGGATGCATTCAGTTCCGTGCATTTTGCATCCCGGGCAGCACTGCTCATCAAAAGCTCAAACAATTCAGGATAGGCCGTAAACGGCGCACCATTGGGATGATCGGTGGTGAAGAACACGCGCCATGGATCGGTAACGAGCAGGAAAAGCTCAAGCCCAACAGCCCATTGTATCGAACCGTAGTAATCCTGCTTGTAACGGTAGGGCACAATTCCACCACCACCATTGCCGTCGCCGTCAAAAATCACCGTTTTTTTCGGACTGGCATTGCCGAGGGCTGCGAATTGGCGCATCACGTCAGAAGAAATCGTTACTGTCTGGCCAAACATGACCTGACCGATGTCTATGGTGACATCGGGATTGCTGTTAACTGCTTCAGCCAGTCGCGCCGCTTCAGACGAGAATTTGCGTTTCCCTTCGGTGCCGTAACCATAGAATTGAAGATGGGCCAGATGCAGCGGTACCCCTTCGGTTGCGGCGATGGTGGCAGCGGCCGTATTGGCACTGCCAGCAATGCCAAGATTATTGGCATGGACATGCAGCGGATGGGGAATACCCAGCCGGGCAACAGACGCCTGCATCGATTTCACTATTTTGCGCGAGCTGACGCCATATTCCGGCACCACGTCATCCAGCGAAAAGGCTCGCACATTCTCTTTGAATGCCGCGGCGGCGCCCGCATTGATGACTTTGACACCAAGCGCACGCGTCGAACCCACGACCCACGCCACGTAATCATCGATCATCGCCGAAGATTTGCCGTCGCGCAGCAAGGACAGCGTGAAATCATCATTGCCTAGAATGGCCAGTGTCGCCTTGTCGATGATTGGTATGTCAGCCAGTTCCAGATGCGTGTGCAGGGCGGTGTAAGGCGCCATTGCAGGTTCCACTACTGTCGTGAATCCCATTTGCGCATAAAGACAACCGGTCCGGAACGTAGACCAACCGGCATTGGATAAGGGCGTGTTGGCTGGCCGCGGCTGGTGCGCCGCATGGTATTCCGGCAAAAGCAAACGTGCGGTATTCACATTGCCGCCACCAATGTGAGAATGAATATCAATGGCGCCTGCCATGACAATGCAACCCGAAACATTATGCGTCTGATCGGCTGTTTCACCCTCTGGTATGTCGATCAATACGCCATCTCTGATCCACACGTCGCGCTGGCTGGTTTTGCCATTAACGGGATCGATGACTTCGCCGCCTGACAAACGGATCAGCATGCGAACTCCTTTTTTCCGGGCAATGCATCGGCCAATTGACGTATGATGCTCGAAACGCTTGGCAAATGCGATGGCGCCATCGCTTGTACAAATCCGAACGTGCCAATCCGACTCGAATAGGCAACGCCATCGTGATCAATCCCGGCTTTACCGACAGCAATCGTTATCATAGCGCCAGCGGTTGGGGCGTCGGTTCGGGACAGGGAAATCAATCTGGCCTTTCCCCCTTTGGGGGACGTTTCGCCCTCACGTGTAGACACCCAGACATGCAGGTCCGCTTCCTTCTCGCGGAGCATGCGTTGAACATCCCAACGCACCGGGTCATAGCTTGGGAGGCTATTGATAAATCCTGTTCGGGGTGGAAATCCGGTCATCCAAAGCGAGGTGAGAGCGGAACCCCATGCATCATCATCTGCCGGTAGGAATAGACTACTGGCGCGCCCTTTTTTGTTCAAATCGGCGATCAAATCCTGCAACATCACGAGACCAGCTGTTTCAATCGAACCGCCGGAAAAAACAAATACCGGAAACTGTGCTGCAGTAAGCGCGCTTTTCAACCGGTCGATATTGCTCAATGTTGATACTGTCTGGCGGTTTTGCAATTGCGCGCGGAGAACCGCCAATGCTGCATTCAGCGATAAATTCTCGCCACCGACTGGCACGGCCTTCATTGGGCGCAGCAATTTGCTGTCTAATGAATTTGTTTCCGCACCGGCAACATGGAACCAATGACGGCTGTGCTTGTCGCCAAGGTCGGGTTTCGAGTTCGCCCATGTTTGCAGCAGCTCTTGATGGAAGACGGGAACTTCGCCGACAAGAACAATCAGACTGGAGCGGCGGCGCACCTCACCCGGTGTCGTGAACATGCCGCCATGATCTGTGATCAGCGAAATTTCATTGGCAAGTAACCGACCCATCGTGTGATCGTAAGCACCACCCAATATCATCGCCAGAGCAATGGCACTGCGCGTACCATGCACATCCGTATCCAAGGAGAAAACCGGACAACGGCTTGATGCCAGAAGCTTCACAGCATTCTGAATTGCATCCGTTAAAGATACAGGCTGGCTGCCAATCCATGCAACCGACATATTCCGCAACTTTCTGGTGCCAATTTGAGCTTAGCCATTTTTTCTCGAATGTGAACCCTGTCGGGATGCAAAATTTACAAGATCAACTGTCGTACTTGATATAGGCAAAACGCTGGTCCGTTTGCGGTGTCCCTTCAAGCGATCCCGCCTCTTCGCCGGGCTGCCACTGGACAACACTTTCTATCTTTGCCGCAAGCTCGAAGTCCTTGTCGGTGATGCCTTTTGCCGCATGGTTCATCAGCAAGACCTCAACCCACGCATAGGACGCTTTGAGATCCGGATGATGCCAGGCGGCCTCGGCGAGATGCCCAACGGTATTGATAACCATGAGCGTCGCTTTCCAGCTGTGGGTCTTGTATTTCCGGCGAATCCAGCCGTTCTCGTATCGCCACTGGGGCAAATCTTTCTTGAGTTTTGCGACCACTTCGCTTTCGGAATAAACTTTTTCCGCAGGCTTCGTCCCCTTTGATTCCTCAGCCATTCACCAATCCTCCACTTCTTTGCGTATGGTGCTTGCACCTCGCTCGAAAGACGATATCATACTGCAGGGCCCGATTTTCGAGATTGTGTAAATTAAGCAAATGTCGGAATCCGTCACTATTGAAGTCCCGGCCCGTCTTCACCTTGGCTTCCTTGATATACCACGCCACGTCCCTGAACCTGGTCATAACAGGTTCGGCAGTGTTGGCCTGCCTATACAGGATGTTGCAACCGTCCTGACGATCTCACGTGCTGCGAAGGCCCATGTGGAAGGCGATGAGCAGGAACGCGTCGCGCAGCATGTTGCAACGCTCTCCCGTCATCTTGGTATCAAGGCGCAACATAGGATTGTCGTTCATCAAACCATCCCGCAGCATATCGGCCTCGGCTCCGGCACCCAGATTGCCCTCGCCATTGCAGCAGCTCTTCGCTCTCTGCACTCCCTGCCGCTTGATATCGTCAATGACGCCTCCCTGCTCGGACGCGGGACACGCTCCGGCATAGGCATAGCAGCGTTTGAAAAGGGCGGGGTCATTGTTGATGCCGGCAAGGGGCCAAACAGTGCAGCGCCGACGATTGTCGCACGGATACCCTTTCCCGAGGACTGGCGCATCATCCTTGTCTTCGATACATCCACACAAGGCATTCATGGTGATGCCGAGATTGAAGCTTTCAAAGCATTGCCCCCATTCCCGCTGGCAACATCGGCCGCGATCAATCGTCATGTTTTGATGGGTATTATGCCGGGACTTATCGAAAACAACCTACCGTTGTTTGGGCAGGCAATTGCTGCCATCCAGAGCGAGATCGGCAACTATTTTGCACCGGCACAGGGCGGTATTTTCACCAGTAAGCGGGTTGCGGCGACTATCAGTCAACTTGTCCGGGCTGGTGCCGTTGGTATCGGCCAGAGTTCTTGGGGACCCACCGGTTTTGCTTTTGCAGCATCACAAATGGATGCCGAGCGGATCGTCGATACGATAGACCAGGATGCGTACGGCACCACCATCCAGATTGTTGCGGGCCGCAATGCCGGGGCGGATATCACGCATGCCGCTTTGAATCTTGCCAGAGCTTGTACCATGGGCGCCTTCATAAAAAAGGAGCGGATATTATGAGCCGCAAAACAATCCTGCATATGCTAACCCCGCTTCGGCAAATGAGCCCATTTGATGTCAACATGGCACTTGATGCCGGTTACGACGCGGTTGTGCCCTACACCGATGTCGCTCTTTCAGATGTGGGCAATCTTGTTCAAGACGCCATATTCTCGCGACCGCCGGACGCGGGTGTGGCGACCGGCATTTTCATTGCCGGAAAGGATGCCCCAATCGCGCTCGACATGCTCAACGCTGCAAAGAATGCCATGGTTCCGCCCTTTGAAATCTCGGTCTTTGCCGACCCTGCCGGGTCCTTTACAACCGCCGCTGCCATGGTTGCCAAGGTAGAAAAGGCATTGTTGAAACATCACGATCGCAAGCTTGAGGGTGCCAGTGTAGTGATCTTTGGCGCTACTGGCGTCGTCGGCTATTGCACAGCAGTGATTACCGCGCAACAGGGCGCAAATGTGACGATTGTCGGTCACGACGGCATTGAACGGGTGAAGGCAGTTGCAACCTCAATCAGGCAAAGATTTAATCTTTCCGTTGAGCCTGCTGACGGGTCAAACGAGCAGAAAAAGTCCGCTATTCTTCAGAACACGGAAGTGGTGCTGGCGGCGGCAAAAGCGGGTGTGCAGGTCTTATCGACGGCACAGCTGGGTAAAGCCGGCAAGCTTCTCGTCGCCGCTGATGTCAACGCTGTTCCACCAGCCGGTATTGAGGGATTGAAAGTCAATGCCAATGATGAGCCGCTCGATGCGACAGAGGCTGTCGGCATTGGCCCGCTTTCCATCGGTAATGTCAAATACAAGACTCAAGCCGGTTTGTTTGAACAGATGATCAGAGCCAAAAAGCCAGTCATCTTTGATTTTCGGGACGCATTTGCCCTTGCACGCGAACTCGTTAAATAACGCGGTCTTGATCGCCGCAGTTTCAGGACGCTCGCTAGCTGCGGCTGCGCGCCGTGCAGGCTTTCGGCCATTGGTTGCGGATCTTTTCAACGACGCGGACACGCTCGCACTGTCAGAGCGTGCCGTGAAACTTTCGGGGAGTCTGCACGAGGGCATCAACGAACGATATCTCGTAGAAACACTCCAAGAACTTGCCGGTAACGACAAACCGATAGCTGTCATTTACGGCTCCGGTTTCGAGCGCAATCCGGAAATGATAGAGGCACTTTCGCAAAAGTTCACGGTCGCTGGAAACAACACCGAGACAGTTCGGCTTATTAAAGATCCTGCATATCTGGCACAGCTATGTAATGAGTTTGGCATAAGACATCCTGAAATACAGTTTGATCCTCCAAACAATCCTACGGATTGGCTGAGTAAATTGGCTGGAGGCGCAGGTGGCTCGCACGTAAAGCCTCTAAACGGTGGAACTGCGGACCTGAAGCACTATTTTCAGCGCTTTATCTCTGGCCGAAATTTATCGGCGCTCTTTCTTGCCGACCGGGAAAAGGCGCATATTATCGGGTTCAGTCAACAGTGGTCTGCTCCGTCAAAGATCAGCCCCTATCGCTATGGCGGCGCGGTTCGTCTACGCCGCTTCAATAAGAAAAAAGCGAAAGATATAGAGGACTGGCTGACAGCATTAACCCGTCGCACTAATCTGGTCGGATTGTGCAGTGCTGACTTTATTGTTGGTGACACCGGTCTCTATCTGATCGAAATCAACCCGCGGCCGGGTGCGACGCTTGATATTTTCGATACTGAAGAAGCACCTCTTTTGCGTCAACATTTACAAGCCCTGACAGGGTGCGGCATCTCCATACCCAGCTATAGGGGCTCAACTGCTTCGGCAATCGCCTATACCGCCAAAGCCATCAGCGCCTTTCCCGAAATTATTTGGCCGACGATGACCGCAGACCATCAAAGGGCAGGCACCGCGCTTCAGGCAGGCGATCCTGTCTGTACTGTATTCGCCACGGCTCCCTCCGCCTCAGCAGCGATGAAAGCCGTGAAGAGCCGCGTCGAAAAACTCGCGGTTAACTGGAGGGAGGAGTTTTCATGAGAGACGGTCATGCCTATCTCAACCGAAGCGCTCAATACCTGGCCGACAAGATGATTGAGGATGCGAGCAGGCTTGGTATCAACTATAGCCGTGGCAGCATAGGCGAACACGTTATCGACGCGGGCGCTAATTGTCGGGGTGGTGTGGACGCCGGGCTTCGCATTATTGAAATCTGCATGGGCGGGCTCGGCACGGCCTCCGCTACGCTCGGCATAGGCAAATGGCCTTTTATTGTGAATGTGCGTTCCTCCCAGCCGGTTCTGGCCTGTCTTGCCAGTCAATATGCTGGCTGGAATCTCTCGCATGAGAAATACTTCGCCATGGGATCGGGACCAGCACGCACACTGGCACGGGTGGAACCATTGTTTGAGGAAATCCTCTATCGCGAACCCGACGCGGAATCCGCTGTCGTCATTCTTGAAACTGCGACACCGCCGCCTCAAGCTATTGTTGAAAAAGTGTCCAAGGCGACGGGTTTCACACCTGAGAAGCTGACGTTCATTTATGCGCCGACGCAAAGTCTTACGGGGGCAGTACAGATTGTCGGACGTGTGCTTGAGGTCGCAATGCACAAGGCGCATGATCTAAAATTTCCACTGGGTGACATTGTGGATGGTGCCGGACGCGCTCCAATCCCTGCCCCGCACCCGGATTTTCTCAAAGCCATGGGCAGAACCAATGATGCGATCATCTATGGGGGTACGGTTCAACTTTTCGTGCGCGGTAGTTCGGCAGCGGCTCGTAAGCTGGCTGAACAGCTTCCCAGCCATACATCACGCGATCATGGCCAGCCTTTCGCCGATATATTCAAGAAATTCAAAGGAGATTTCTATGCCATTGACCCACACCTGTTCAGCCCTGCGGAAGTAATCGTTACAGCCATTGAGACTGGTGATACCTTTCGCAACGGCGGAGTCCACGAAGCAATGCTCGAACAATCTCTGGGCTGAATGACAAAATGACAGAAACCGTATTGATCCTTTCCGACCGACCCGACCGTCAGGTGAAACAGCTTCGTGCTGCGCTAAAAACCCATGGGCTTAATGTTCAGACATTACCATTAGCCGATATCGGTTTCGATACACGCTATCCCTCCGGCATAGCCATTCCCCGCATGAACGGTACTTTGCCCGCTGCCGTTATCGTGCGGTCAATCTCTTCAGGCACATTCGAGGCAATCACCCGTCGCCTTGGGATTCTGCATGCCTTTGCCCACCTCGGTGTTCCCGTATGGAATTCCGCCAAGGCCATCGAACGCTGTGTCGACAAGTCCACAACGACGTTCTTTCTCGTGCAGGCCGGTTTGCCCACACCAGAAACCTTTGCCGTTGAAAGTCTTGTGAACGCCAGATTGATCGCGGAGCGGGAACTCGTGCACGGGCCACTAGTGCTCAAACCCCTGTTCGGGTCGCAAGGCCGCGGCATCAGGTTGATCCGCAGCGTCGAGGATTTGCCCGAGCCGGAAGAAATGGATGACGTTTATTATCTGCAGCGCTTTGTGGCCAGACCAGGCCCGCCTTACTGCGATTATCGGGTCTTCACCTGTGCGGGCGAGGTCCTCGGTATGATGGCACGGCGCGCCGAAGGATGGATCACCAATATTGCCAAGGGCGCAAAGGCGGAGCCCATCATTGGGCCATTGCGGAATAAACTGGAAGAGCTTGCGCTTGCAGCTTCCGCCGCCATCGGCACCGATTTTGCCGGAATCGACATCATTCCTGCAGCAGATGGAAAACTCCTTGTTCTCGAGGTCAATAGCATGCCTGCCTGGTCGGGATTGCAATCGGTTGTTCCTGTCCGGATTGCTGACTGCATTGCCGGTGCTCTCGTCGCGCAAATTGAAACCGAACTGGACGAAAGACCTGCCGCTTGACCTTGACGCGTGAACAGATCCGCCGCGCCTATATCGATGCCTGCTACAAGGAGATTGAGGCGCTGAAACCGGGCAACGTGCATATTTTTGCTGACGGGCATCGCATGAATGCACAGCAGTTTTTCGACAGCGCACAGGTTTCATCCGGTCCAGTGACTGATCCTGCCCTTTCCGTTGGTGGACGCATTCTTGCTGCAGTAGCGGCTACCCGATCTGAAGTGGGGACCAATACAAATCTCGGTATACTTCTTCTCTGTATTCCGCTTGCCCAAGCAGCCGTCGAGAGCACTTCCGATCTGCAATCTGATCTCGCCAAAACACTTGAGATGCTCGATATGGCCGATGCGCGGAATGTATTTACAGCAATCACATTGGCACAGCCGGGTGGCCTTGGGACGACATCGGAACATGACGTTGCTAATGAACCGGATGTCCCACTTCTGGACGCGATGCGCGCGGCGTCAGACCGTGATATGATTGCGCGGCAATATGTGACAGGTTTTTCCGACGTTTTCGCCGGTGGTCTGTCGGCCTATAGTTCGGCTGTTGGACGCAGCGAACCTGCGATGTGGCCAAGCATATTCGTCTATCTCTATTTCCTTTCAAATTTTCCGGATAGCCACATCGTGCGTAAGCATGGTGTCACTATTGCCGAAGAAACGCGGCTGGCGGCGGAGAAAATTCTTGCCCGGGTTATTCAAGTGCACGATGGCAAGGAACGTGAAAAAATACTCCTTGCTTTCGATGCTCAACTCAAAGCGAAAAGTATCAATCCCGGCACTTCTGCAGACCTTACAGTTGCAAGCCTTTTTGCTTCAAAACTCATCTGGCTCTTGCATAATGGCGAGGTAAATGCTTGAATTTCCCCAGCGGATTTGTCCGCTGCTATCTGGCCAACCGACCCCGGACTGAGGGTGCTGTGAACAAGGATAGCTGTCCATCGAGAGTCGTGTCTCGAGAGGTACGGCGTCTTTGGACAAACCACTTGGAAACGGTTTAGGGAGGTATTTGGCCGTGGCTAAAATCAACAAGGTAATGGTTGGCGAATCGCTGGTTGGCGATGGTAATGAAGTTGCGCATATCGATCTGTTGATCGGACCGCGCGGCAGTGCAGTTGAAACAGCATTCTGCAACGCTTTGACAAATAACAAGGATGGATTCACCTCTCTCCTTGCGGTAATCGCGCCGAATTTGGCATGTAAGCCAAACACTATTCTGTTCAACAAGGTTACCATCAAGGGAGCCAAACAGGCTGTCCAGATGTTTGGTCCCGCACAGCATGCGGTAGCCAAGGCGGTCCAGGACAGTGTAGCCGATGGCACTATTCCAGCTGATGAAGCCGATGATCTGTTTATTTGCGTTGGTGTTTTCATCCATTGGGAGGCTGAGGACGACGCGAAGATTCAGGACTTCAATTATCGAGCAACCAAGGAAGCTCTGGAACGTGCAGTATCGGGCAAGCCGACTGCCGCCGAAGCAACAGCTCAGCGTGATGCTGTAAAGCATCCGTTCAGCGCTTAGACACGAGACAACCCCGCACAGAGTACGCCCTCTGTTGCATCGGATGGTCTGTTGCGCCGGTTGGCAAAACGTTTGGGCTTCTAGAATTGAGCAAGGGGAAAGCAATCAATCCCCTTGCTCAAACCTGCCTTGTTGGGTGTTTTTCATCAGAGACGAGATTGTCTCCGATGTCAGTGATCCATTGTGCAGGGAGGTAGCGACAAGTACTGCTGAGATGCCGATTGCTTCCAGTTGCTCCAGATCATGGACATGGCGAACGCCGCCCGCAGCAATAACTGCACGATTGCCGGCCCGGCGCTTGATTTCGGTCAGCCGTTTCAAATCGGGGCCCGAATTGGCGCCGACACGGCCAAGCGTCATGGCGATGATCCGGGATGGCCAGTTATCAGCATTTTCAAGAATAGACGGCGGCCCGACAAATTCATCCTCCTTGAAATCCAGGGATAGAACCAGCCGTAGATTTTCGCGTAATTTCTCAAGCACGGAAGCATCAAATTGAGACTCCGAACCCAATACAGGTGATATGCCATCCATATTCAAGGCTTGTTCCAGCTGGCTAAGGGTCGAGAAACCAGCGTCCAGCCAGACATCGGCTGTGGCCAATAATGGCCTCAATCTTTTCAATGTATCGTCAGAAGGGCCGCGCTGTATTGCGTCGAGTTCAGCAATATAGAAGGCTGGAAAAGGATAGAGTTTGCGCAAACCTTCGGCCACATCAAGTACTTCAGCCGTAGGGCTGAGGGGTGTTTCGATAGGACGATACGTCTCGCGCTTGCCCATATAGGCGCGAACAACGAGTCCATCTTTTATGTCGAGTACCGGAATGATATGCACTTGTAGAATCCAAGGAATGTTATGCTCATGAAACGCCGATTTGCTGCTGAAGGAAAGCCCCTGATTACCGGCTGGGATGTTGGGGGAGCCCATCTCAAGATGGCGCAATGCCAGAATGGCGAGATCGTCTCGGCAAAAATTTTCAAAACCCCACTCTGGCTCGGTGTCGATCAGGTGCGCGAGGTCCTGATCGAAATTGCGCCATTGCGGGCAGATGGTCATCTCAATGTGTTCACGATGACCGGAGAACTCTCGGATACGTTCACCTCACGCGACGCAGGAATTGCAGGGCTGCTTGATTTTATCGCAGAGCAATTCGGGGACAAGAACACGCTCATCTATGCCGGCCGTGCAGGCCTCTGTGATATTGATATGGCACGCAATCTGGGTGGGGACATCGCATCCGCCAATTGGCACGCCACAGCTTCATTAAGTGCGAAACTGGCGGGTACCGGCCTGTTTATCGACATGGGATCGACCACTACAGATATACTTGCCTTCAGGAACGGTGAATTGGTCCATGACGGTTACTCCGATGCGGAGCGGCTGTCGACAGGCGAACTGGTTTATACGGGATTTGCCCGCTCAGCGCTGATCGGTATCGCGGCTCTTGTCCCCATACGTGGCCACATGACGCCGCTTATGAACGAATATTTCGCCAACACCGCCGATCTGGGCCGTATTCTCGGAACGTTGGATGAGGCCGATGACAAATATCCATCTGCCGACCGTCAACCGAAAACCCTTGCCGGGTCCATTCAAAGGCTGGCAAGAATGGTGGGGCGGGATAGTGGTGACCTGCACGAGGCGGAATGGATCGATATTGCACGGTGGTTCAGCGAGCACCAAATACGCATGATCCATGATGGAGCTTTCCGGGTGGCACGCCACCTCTCGCCCGAGCAGACCGCGCCCATTGTTGGTGCAGGTATAGGCAGACCTCAAATTAAACAACTGGCCCGGCGTATGGACCGACCCTATGTCGATTTCGGCATGTTGATACCAGCAACGACAGATGCGCGGGACGATGCAAGCAAAGCTGCGCCTGCGGCCGCAGTCGCACTGCTCGCGTCAATGTCCTTGGCAGGATAATTCAGGCAGTACCGGGGTGACGCGCTGCACTCTTGCCCTTGGAATCGGCGGCTTCCTGATGCTCCTTCACGCGCTGCATCAACCATGACCACGCAAGCAGTTCATCCGGCCCTGCAGTCTTCTCGATTGCAATCGTGAGATAGCCAATTTCCGCATCGATCTTTTCTTGTGGCAGCATATGCAGACGGCTGACCAGAATGGCCAATTCGAGCACTGCGGCTTTGCCTCGATTGAGCCCGGTGAAAGGCGCGTGCATTGCCTCAGAAACAACTTTGCAGAAATGGCGTGGGCGCAACCCGTCATCGTCGACGGACACCACCTGAAGCGCTGAATGACTGAGTGCTGTTTGCAGGCGCGGCACGGGAAAGCCCTCAACTGCGACTGTGGGCCACTCTTTGCGCCCCGTGAGACAGCCAGCAAACACCAGCATATCATCCGTATAATTGGCAATTGCAAAGGGGACAGCGCTAAGATTATCGAGCGTCTTCGATGGACGGAACGGCGCGATAACCCACCCATCCTCCTGCTGGATGATACCAAGCGGCGCGACGTGGACAATTCCGGCAACATCAACCGTCGTGACGATGGTTTCCCTGATATAGGTCAAGTCGTCGTATCCTTCTTCGCTCGTAACGTATGGCCCGCTTCTTTTAATCGTTGACGATCCATTTTTTCTTCCGGAGTGGCGGCACCCCATGCAAGTGTTTCATCCTGCGTGTACCGCTTGCCCAGCTTCCAGGCTATTTCGGCTTTCGTCAGCTCGGCGCCCAGATAGAAGGCGTGGGCACCATCCGATTCAACGTTGAGCTTCGGGAAAAGTTCAAATGCATCCTGTGCAATTGCATGACCTTTGACATTGAAGATGTGGATGCCATCAGGCGCGGTCATAATGCGGAAATTGGCGTCGCGCACATCACTGGCAAGCACGGCGATATCCTCTACGCTGTTCGGATAGGGCTTACGGTCATGGATCTGCAACAGTCCAGCATCATAGCCGCGTGGCAGAGCATGATCCCGTTTGGCTGCAAACATGATGCGGCGAGCCCGATCATGCTCCTCGACAGTACGAATGGTGTGGGGACTGACATTAACGACAAGGACGTTGTCTATCGATAGTTCCGAACAAATCCCTGAGAGAAGCGCAGTAATACCGGACGTGTCCGCATCCGTGAGTTCCGTGAGATTACCGGTGCCCATCATCATCGGGATATCGGGCCATCGGCGGCGGGCTTCCAGAAATCGCCCGAGCGAAGCGGCAAAACCGAAATGGATCGGATCGAGTACCGGATCGGCAATGAAGGAGATATTTGCATTCTGTGCAGCCACAATCGCACGGCCAAGTGAATCGAGATCACCTGCAACTGAAGGAATAAGGATTGGAACGGCGTTATATTTCACCGCCAGACCTATAGTCTCCTCGGTGAGGCTAAGAAGATAATCAGCACCGGCAGCAGCACCGGTTTCAAGCTCATTGCGGTTGGCTGAATCCACGCTGACGGAGAGGCCATGGGCCTTAAGACGACGGATAGCGTCGGCAAGATGTGGAAACGGCGTGTCCGGCAAGCAGCCAAGATCGATGACATCCGCGCCCGCAGCAGCAAGTTTCGAAGCACGCTCCACCAATGCGTCCAAGGACAGGGCTGAAGCATCAACTATTTCCGCGAAGATGCGCATATTGTGTTTGGAAAGATCAATCGGCTTGCCAACGCGCCCGAGAAATACCGGCAGGTCAGCAACCTCGTCTGGGCCGCGTAGGAAGGGAATGTCGAAGCGTGTGCTCAAGCGGTCAAGATCGCCACGATAACGGCCAGGTAATATGATGCGATCCGCTACAACCGGAGGCTTCAATCGCCGTGCGATAATCTCTTCACTCATCAGTGCAGCGACCTTCACACCTATATCAACGATTTCATAGGTGAAGGTGGTATCCTTGAGATCGGAAAGTATCCGTTCCAGCCGTGAGCGGGCCAGATGCCCGGTCAAGAACAGGAGATGTTCAGTCATGTCGGGCAACTTCGTTCGAACGGCGCGCGATAGCCGTCTTCAACTCGGCCAATGATTCGACAACCTCAGTCCGCTCATAGGTTTTTAGACGCGCCGTATTGGCGAGATCGATTGGCCGGGGATAGACCTTCACCATGCCACCCGGAGCCATTGTTTCAAGCTCAGGCGCCGTATCGCAGGCAAAAACGATGGATGGAACGAGGCATTTGCCAGCTTGAGCATAAACATTTGTAGGAAGTGAATCTGAAATTCCGACAACGCATTTTGCAACCGTGTTCGATGTTGCGGGGGCAATAACCGCCGTGTGATACACGCCGTTATAAAAGCCTCCCACAGGCACAGAGCTTGCAGTCTTGTCGTGCAAAACCCGTGTCGTCTCAGGGAAATCGAGCTTCAATCCATACATGCGCAGTACTTCGTTAGCGGCTTTTGAAACAAACACATCGCAATGTTCGAGCGTTCTTATCAACTCAAAACTTTCCACAAAAAAATGACCGGAGCCAGTCAATGCCCAAGCCCATCGCGGCGTATGCAGTCGTGTCATTACCCACCCATTGCTTCGAAATGTCTCGTGCCCATCATCACGTGTCCCGGAATGGCTGCTAATGGTAAATCCAGCACATTCAACATAGCTGGACCCGCCATGTGAAGACTCGTGTCAGTTGCCAGCATGTCCGGCAGCATTCTGTCGACAATACCCGCATCAACCAGCTCTGTGACCGACGAATAGAACTGGTACTCATCGGTCTGCTTTATCAGCAATACAGCCTGACTCTGCAGGTGTTTGGCAAGCCACGCGCTTAAACTATCCGAAGTAATATCCCATGACATAGGAATATCAGGCGCACCTATGGTCATCAATGACGGCAACCAAACGGGGAGAGAACCTGCGTCAAGCGCATTGCTGATTTCCGCAATCGACCGCACGACCTGTAAGCATTCATGATGTTCGGCAATGGCAATGCCAAACTGATCCATGGCAAGGATTGCCATTGCATGTGCGGCTTCGTCTGAATAGCCAAGCCGACCCTGTGAAATCCGGACCTGGTCCGCAAAGGGCCCACCTCCGGGCACGATGATCAGAGGGAACGTTGCGCTGACCAGCACATTGATCCAGCGATGCATTTCTCCGTGACCCGCCGTACTTCCTCCAAGCTTTACGACAAGCGGTCTCATGAAGACTTTCGGCCTCCATGCACCTGCGTGAAGCGGAGCTTGGCAGAGTTCTTGACTTCGCGTGTTCGCTCGATCTCAACACCCACGCCACCGGGACCTATCTCCAGTTTCTCAGCCCGAACGAAAACGCGGATCACCCGCGGATTTTTCAGTACGAAAGCGGCTACTTGTTCCGCCAACGTTTCTGCAAGCTCGACATGGCCCGCGGCAACGATGGCGCGAATGCCATCCATTATCAGATCGTAGGAAACCACATGCCGCATATCTTCGGGATTGCGTGTCACCCGCAAAACCTCAGCGACAACGTCGAAACGCACCTTCTGGGTTTTGCCATGTTCAAAACTATAAGCCCCTATGTAGACGGGGAGAACAAAATCGCGGACAAAAATCTTGTCTGTACCCAGTCCCGCTTCTTCCGGTTCCGGAAAATAACCCCTCGCGGCAAGCAATTTATAATCAACGCTCGCCGGTCCCCCCTCTTCCAGCATTTCGGGAATGAGACCGCGTATCTTTGCCGTTGCTTGCGCATCAATGGATGCTCTTCGGTTAAGATCAACACAAAGCGCTCCACGAAAACCCATAAAATCCGGATCATAGGTCAGTAGTCGCGAAACATCCGGCGCTTCGAGCGATCCGGCAACGCCGACCATTAACCCATGGGACTGGCCACTCCCGATAAACTTTCCGATTTGATCGGGAGACATATGATTGAGCAATCGGCCTTTGGATTTATCTGCCGTGTCGATCATAAGGCCGAAAAACCCGCAAACCGACAAGCGTTCAAACAGAGTTTCGTCGTAAGAATTCCAGTTATCGGCAAAGACAACTGCAATCAATTTATTGTGTGAAGCAAGCGGCCTGAGTGCCTCTATACAAACATCCAACTGCTCTGATGGGAATAAGCCAATCTTGATGTAATCCAGACCAGCCGAAGCAAATTGTTCTACTCTTTTAAGGATGGTCTCCGGATGCATCGGAAGATCACCGCAAGCTGCACTGATGGGGCGCCTTCCCGCTATAAAGTCCTTTACTTCCAATACTTTAGACAGATCAACGGCTCCTAGCGCTCCGTTGTCAGGATCTTTCATGTCAATGATATCTGCGCCATTTTGGAAAACGATTTCCGCTTCCTCACGGTTCCGGACGCTTGCCAACATTTTTGTCATTGGCTTGCCCCCGAACAAAAAACAGAAACCTTGCCTTGCACGCAAGAAAAGCTGAGCCGGAGGGTTGAGATTATGGAGCGTTTGTTTAAAAACACTATGGGCACCTCTGTTCTTAACCCACCGCCATTACTTGAATGGCGGCAGTATGAATGGTTTGGTCATGAAGAGTACGGTGCCAAATACTCTCACGTTTTTATTCGGCTTTTTTTTGCTGTTCGTCAACGTGTCTGAGCTATCGGCGCAGCAATCCACGACAAATCAAACAGCAAAGCCAATTGTCGATATCAGAATCGGCTATCTCCGTGCCTACGAACCCCAATTGGCACTTTCCGTTCTGGATATCCCTCCGCGCGACGAAGGCGTTGCCGGAGCAAATGTCGCGATAAACGACAACAACACGACAGGAAAATTTCTTGGTCAGCAATTCACGCTGGACATCATGGAAACAAAGTTCAACGCTGATTTGACGTCGGCTTTCAAGGAAATGGTTGCACGCGGCGACCGGTTCATCCTGACAGATGTTTCTGCCAAACAATTGCTGGCAATAGCGGATCTGGCAAAGGATGCCGGAGTGCTGCTTTTTAACGTTGGTTCGACTGACGATATTTTGCGTGAAGAGGAATGCCGGTCGAATATCTTTCACACGGCGCCCACACGCAGCATGCTGGCCGACGGCCTGGCGCAGTACCTCGTTTGGAAACAATGGCGCAAATGGGTGTTGCTTTATGGTTCCCATGATAACGACAAGCTCTACGCTGACGCCATCAGACGTGCCGCAACACGCTTTGGAGCTACAATCGTAGAAGAGCGTCTATATGAAGACAACGGCACGGCACGAAGGACTGACAGTGGTGTGGTTCTTGTCCAGCAGCAGATGCCGGTCTTTACTCAGAACCTACCTGAACACGATGTCGTCATTGTTGCCGATGAAAGCGAAGTGTTCGGCAGCTATGTTCCCTACAGGACATGGACTCCCCGCCCGGTAGCGGGAACGGCTGGTCTGGTAGCCTCCAGCTGGCACCCGGCAAGCGAACAGTGGGGCGGCGTACAAATCCAGAATCGTTTTGCCAAAACCACCGGCCGGCGGATGCTATCGAAGGACATGCAGGCATGGACGGCCGTGCGTATCCTCGGGGAAGCGGTTACCCGGGCGAAGAGTGCCGAGACAAAACAGGTCGAGGACTATATCAAATCGGATGAGTTTTCGATCGCCGCCTTCAAGGGTCAAAAGCTCAGCTTCCGCAATTGGAACTGGCAGTTGCGGCAGCCGATCCTGATCGGTGATGGACACAGCGTCGTTTCGACATCACCACAAACAGGCTTTCTGCATCAGTTCTCGGAACTCGATACTTTGGGTGTCGACAGACCGGAGACCAAGTGCAAGCTCAAATAAAATATGGATAAATGGGAGGAATAAGATGCGACACCACATGTGCCTGCTTGCTGCGACCGTAGCGCTGCCGTTTCTTGCGCAACCCAGCTGGGCGAATATGGTCTATGTTTCCAACGAAAAAGGCAATTCGGTAACTGTCGTAGACTCGAAGACCATGGAAGTGGTCAAGACCATCGATGTCGGGCAAAGACCCCGCGGCATTACAATCTCCCCTGACGGAAAAATAGTTTACGTTTGCGCCAGTGACGATGATACCGTGCAGATGATCGATACCAGCACGGGCGAAATCATAGGCTCATTGCCATCGGGCCCAGATCCCGAGCTTTTCACATTATCTCCCGATGGAAAGACCCTCTACATCGCCAACGAGGACGATAATCTGGTCACCGTGATCGATGTGGAATCAAAAGGGGTCATTGCCGAAATCCCAGTTGGTGTGGAGCCGGAGGGCATGGGAGTGAGCCCTGACGGCAAAACGATCGTCAATACCTCCGAGACGACAAATATGGCGCATTTCATCGATACGGCCACACACGAGATCACCGATAATGTGCTCGTTGATTCACGCCCGCGTTACGCGCAGTTCAAACCGGATGGCTCGGAAGTATGGGTGTCCGCAGAGATAGGCGGCACCGTCTCGGTCATCGACAACAAGACCCGTACGGTCACGCACAAGATCACCTTCGAAATTCAGGGCCTGCGTTCCGAGCAAATCCAGCCTGTCGGTATACGCATCAGTGCTGACGGCAAGAAAGCTTATATTGCACTTGGGCCTGCCAACCGCGTCGCCGTCGTCAACACAGAAACCTACACAGTTGAAAAATATGTTCTGGTGGGACAACGGGTCTGGCAACTTGCCTTCATGCCCGATGGCAAAAGTATCATCAGCACCAACGGTCTTTCCAACGATATCACATTCATCGACACGGAAACGGATGAACCAATCAAATCGGTGACCGTTGGCCAGTTGCCATGGGGTGTAGCGGTCTCGCCAAACTAACCAGAACAATCGACAAAAGGGAGGAACCACATGTCGACTTTTAGAGCATTTGCACTTGCCGGATTTCTGAGTCTGGCGCTCGTCCCGTCCTTTGCTTTCGCACAGGCGGATGATGACGATGATAAAGCAGCCCCTGAAGCAAAAGCTTCAGCCGAAGCCAAGACACCCGCAGTCACGCGCGCCAGCAAGAACGTGCCGGAACTGATCCTTGGCTCCAAAGATGATGAATTCACCGTAAACCAGAAAGATTTCGAGCTGGTTGCAGGACAGGGATATCGCTGGAAGATTACCTCAGCAGCGGGTCTGGAATACAAGTTTGCCACTGACCTCTTCCGCAATGTCTGGATGAACCAGATCGTCATCAACGATCTTGAAGTGCATATGAATGGTGCCCCGGCATGGCTGGAATTTGATTCTCCCGGCACAATCAATGTCCAGTTCACTACGGTACGGCCCGGCAAGTATACCTGGTCTGTACCGGATCTGGCCGACAAGGGTATGAAGGGAACGATTACGATCAAATAGGTGTCAGTGTCTGCTAAACTGACAAGAGAATAGGATAGCAAGGGTGGAGCTTGATGGGTCCAAATGCCGGATTGAAGACTGTTCACGACAGATCATTGCCCGACGCGAATGTACCGGCGCTGGAGCTTACTTCAGTAAGCTATTCCTATGGCAGGCGCCAAGCGCTGGACAACATTTCGTTCTCAATAGCGCCCGGCCGTTTTGCGGTGCTCTTGGGTTTAAACGGCGCAGGCAAGACAACGCTGTTTTCCTTGATCAGCCATCTGTTCGCGACCCGCAATGGTCATATCCATGTATTTGGCAATGACATAGACCGGAAATCCGGAGAGGCATTGCGGCGCCTTGGCATTGTCTTTCAGGCCCGGACTCTTGATCTCGATCTGTCGGTACATCAAAATTTGTCCTACCACGCGTCGCTTCACGGAATTGGATCACGCGAAGCCAATACGCGTATCCACGACTTGATGCAATCAATCGACATGAGCGACCGCCTGCACGAAAAAGCCCGAAGCCTCTCGGGCGGTCAAATCAGACGCGTTGAAATCGTTCGCGCCCTGTTGCATCAGCCTTCGTTGCTGTTGTTGGATGAGGCAACGGTCGGCCTTGATATCAAGTCGCGGGCGACGATCCTCGGCGATATCCGTAAATTGGTGGAGCAGAAAGGGATTAGTGTCCTGTGGGCAACGCATCTGATTGACGAAGTCAATCATGCCGATCAAGTCATTGTCATCAATCAAGGCAAACTCGTCGCCAACGGCACCACCCACGATGTCGTCAAAGATGCAGGTGCGGATACTATCAATGAAGCGTTCTCACGGCTCACGGGCATAATTTCCCTGAACGTCGGAGGTCATCTATGACAGAGATTTCGGGCAACATCTCGATCCCCACCGGATATAGCCGCTTTGGCCTAATGCAGTATCTCGTTTGCCTCAAAGGTATTCTTATTCGGGAAGGACTTCGTTATCTCCACCAGCGTGAGCGCTTCATCTCATCCCTTGTAAGGCCACTGCTCTGGCTCTTCATCTTCGCAGCGGGTTTTCGTCAGGTTCTTGGCGTCTCGATCATTCCGCCTTATCAGACCTATGTGCTCTATGAGGTTTACATCACGCCGGGACTATGCGGAATGATCCTGTTGTTCAGCGGCATGCAATCCTCCCTCTCCATGGTTTACGATCGGGAAATGGGCAATATGCGCACGCTGCTGGTGAGCCCGTTTCCACGCTGGTTCCTGCTGATATCCAAGCTGCTCGCCGGTGTCGCCGTCTCGATTGTCCAGGTCTACGCATTCTTGTTCATCGCGTGGTTCTGGGGAGTAAAAGCGCCGCCAGCCGGTTATCTCTTGACGCTGCCCGCACTTTTCCTTGCAGGTATGATGCTGGGGGCTCTCGGCATGTTGCTTTCCTCCATGATCAAACAATTGGAAAACTTTGCCGGAATCATGAATTTCGTGATCTTCCCGATGTATTTTGCCTCCTCCGCGCTTTACCCGCTCTGGCGCGTGCAGGAAGCAAGCCCCCTGCTCTACAAGATATGTCTGCTCAATCCCTTTACCTACGCTGTCGAACTGGTGCGGTTTGCCTTTTACGGGAAGATCGAGTGGATGTCCTTCATCGTCGTCTGTGGGTTCACTCTGGTTTTCATTACCGGTGCTATTATCGCTTATGATCCGTCGAGAGGCCTCGTCATCAAGAAGCAAGAGGGAGGAAACAATTGAGACGGTCCCGGATTATCGCCACCAGTATTCTCCTCTATGCCGCTTCGGTCGCAACGTCGTTCAGCGCAGCACAAAATGATCCAACCTGGCCATGCGTGCAGCGCAAAGTGCCCGAATTGTCGGTTGGCCAGGTTTGGAGCGGTCCGGATATTCCTGAAACCGCAAAAAGCTGGAATGACGATACAGTAATCCATGCTCTGGTCGATGAATTGGCGGCACGGCGTAATCCATTGGACGTTGCGCAAAAGAAAATCGTGGCGTTTGCCGGTAGCCTGCCGAAGGACCAGTTGAATGACAAGATGCTGCTGCTGTTCCAAGGCTTGTTTGATACGCTGAACCGTGAACGCGAACAGGTGATTTCAGGAATTGCACGTTATGCCGGCAAGCAACGTCAAATGGCCGATGATCTGCGCAAGGAAGCTTCCAGGGTCGACGCAATGCGTGCCAAAGCGGATACCGATCCGGATGATCTCGACCGGGCTAACGAACGACTGACATGGGAAACCCGCGTCTTTGAAGAAAGAGTACAGTCACTGACTTATGTTTGTGAAGTACCGACAATCATCGAACAGCGGCTATATGGTCTATCGAAGACCATAGGCCAATCAATGCCTAAGAAATAGCGTTCATACGGAGGTCTCTACCTCCTTACCAATACGACGATAGACGAATGCATCCGATGTAGCCGTCTCTATTGCTTCACCAATCAGCGCGGCCATCCGTGCATGCAAGGGCGATTTGATACAGGCTGGATCAGTCGCGGCTGCGTCACCCGCAATTGCCATCGCCTGACATCGGCAGCCACCCCAATCGATCTCCTGCCGGTCGCAACTGCGGCATGGTTCCCGCATCCAGTCTGTGCCGCGAAACGCATTGAACGCGGAAGATTCATGCCATATGCGACTGAGATTCCAATCTCCAAAACGTTCAAAGTGCAGCGATTTGATCGTCGCAGCGGCATGGCATGGCAAAACTGTTCCATCGGGTGCAACCATGAAGGCATCCCTCGCCCATCCGCCCATGCAAGGCTTGGGATAGACAGCGAAATAATCGGGTGTGACGAAATCGATCGCCATAATGCCCCGCAGACGCTCCTGCGCCTCCCCGACAATCTGCACTTGACGCTCTACCGCTTCGCGTTCCGGCATCAAAGCCTTGCGATTGAGGAGTGCCCAACCGGCATATTGCACATTGGCAATCTCAAGGCGCTCTGCACCGAGAGAGAGCGCCAATTCGATAAAATCAGGAACCTCCTCCATATTGTGCCGGTGGATCGGTGCATTGATTGTCAGCGGCAAACCCGCTGCGCGAACTCGTCTGGCCGTTTCCAGCTTCTTTTCGTGTGCCCCGCGCGCATGACCGATTTTCTCTGTGGTCGCGGCAACAGCGCCCTGAAAACTCAACTGGATATGATCAAGCCCCGCATCGGCGAGTGCCTCAATACGTCCTTCGGCAATCCCTACCCCGGCAGTAATGAGATTGGTATAGACACCGCGCCTGGCGAGACTGGCAACCAGCTCGTTCAAATCCGTCCGTAAGGTTGGTTCACCGCCAGACAGGTGCACCTGAAGCACGCCGAGGTCCGCAGCCTGTTCGAACAGCGCGATCCAGGCCGCAGTATCCATTTCCCGATTGGCCTTCAGGAGTTCAACAGGGTTCGAGCAATAGGCACATTGTAGCGGGCAGCGGTGCGTCAATTCTGCCAGCATGCCAATCGGAGGAAGTACAGGGTCTGTCATAGCGTCACCAGAAACTTGTCGGACCATTCTTGCAGGAAGGCGCTAACGTCGGGTGCAATTTCTTCCTGATCCGCCGCATATTGATCGGCGAGAAATGTGACCAGCTGCGCAACCGTAAGGCGGCCGTCACAGAGCCGTAAAATGTCGAGGCTGACTTCATTTGGCCAGAATACTTTTTCCGGCGATAACAATGCCCAGGCCTCGCGCACTCCATCATATTGCAATCGCACATGTGGCCTTAGCATGGGCTGCGATTGCATCGACACGATGGCACGGGAGCGGATTGTTTCAGTCATGCGGGCTCCGGCACGAAGGCACCGGGCGGAATATTGCCCTTTTCCCCGTAAGCATGAGCCAGCGCATCAAGCATGGCCCAGAGCACGTCACATTTGAAGACGAGTGAGTCGATCACCGCCTGCTGCTTTTCGGCATTGTTGGCGTGTTTCATCACATAGGCGAGGGCGAAATCGGAATCGCGAGAGGCGAGTGCCGGTCGTTTGTCGAAATAGGCAAGTATATCCTTGGTCACGTACTCATATTTCGCCAGCATCGCCGGAACACGTTCGCTGATAATAACCGGTGAGAATAGCTCGGTCAGCGATGATGCAACCGCTTCGAGCAATGTGCGGTTTGTGCAATAGGTGAGGTAAGCGCCAACGGCAAAGCGAGTGGCTGGCAGTACGAGCTTTTCGCTTTTCACCATATCGGCATCAAGGCCCAGACCGGTGGCCAGCTTGAGCCAGCGTGCGATGCCGCCGTTCCAGCCATCGTCACCGTCATGATCTTCTATACGCTTGCGCCATTCGGCGCGAAACTCCGGGTCCTCCGAGCGCATGATGATGGCAGCATCCTTGCGCGGAATGACCGACTGGTAGGAATAACGGTTAAGTGCCCAGGCCTGCATTTGCCCCTTGGTCAGGGCTCCGCTTGTCATCTGGTGATGCAGGGGATGACGATTGTGATAGCGTGCAGCACCCACAGCACGCAGAACCTCTTCAAGCTGTGCCGGGGACAATCCGTTGCGTGCAGCGTCGTCAAATTCACTCAAAATCTGACCTCCATACCATCGAATGCTATTTTCCAACCCGCGGCGACGACAGCTGCATGTTCCGTTGACGCGGCGTCTAGAATGGGATTGGTGTTGTTGATGTGAACATAAATCCTGTTGCGGATGCCAAGATCCATCAAAGCCGCCAGTGAGCCATCTTCCCCTGAAATGGATATGTGCCCCATCCGGGCACCAGTCTTTGTGCCAATGCCTGTGGTGATCATCTCATCGTCGGTATAAAGGGTACCGTCAAAGAGCAGGCAATCTGCCCGCTCCAGCTTTGACTTGAGTGCTATATCAATACGCGCACAGCCAGGAATATAGAATGCCGACCGTACATCGCCTTTTGAGGAAAGGCGGAGCCCTATTGTATCGCCGTCCTGCGTACCAAAGCCGTCCGTCGCTTTGGTCTGATCTTCAAGGAACAGTGCCACCTTGCCGGGCACCGTAAAAGTATCGACGGCGATGCCTGTGGATTTCCCCGTTGCATCGAGAATATCCGTTTGCGCACCAATCTTCAGTTCGCGGCGATCAACGATTGACCGGTCAAGGACGTTGAAGATGGAATTGGCTTCAAGCACCTCAAGAACACGCCCTGTTGCATAGAGTGCGAATGGTTCACGTTCGCGCAAACTAAGCAGCCCGGCGATGTGGTCAACATCAGCATTGGTCAGAACCACCGCTCGTATCGGTGTTGCGCGAAAAGGTCCGTTTTCTGGCGGCTGAAGTTCAGGTGTCGCGGCGATCTGCTGACGTATATCGGGTGAGGCATTAAACAGCACCCAGTCTACGTTGTTCACACTGGCAGCAAGACTGGACTGGGTCCGGGTACGAAAGTTCGTTTGACCATTCCACGCACCGCGGCTTAATCGATAATTGCAATTCCATTGGGGAAACCCGCCTCCGGCCGCGGAGCCGATTATTTTCAATCGCATGGCAGGCAAATCCCCAAACAGCTGGAAATCACTTTCCAGAGTATTGCATGAAATCGGGAACTCGCCCTGCGCGATTGATCACGCAGGGCGAAGACTGGAGATTACTTCTTGGTCTTCAGTTCAGCGGGCATGTAACGTGTAAGTTCCATACCAGCTGCAACCTGACACATGGTCGGTTTTGTCCAAGTTTTCTTCATGCTAGTCTCCTTTTATTCGAAGACCACCAGGGTGATCCTCCGCCGCCATCGTACGCCATCATGGCGCAAGATTGAAATTAATGGGGTTCATTTTTTTGTGTAACCTGCCCTGCCGCAATCCAGCCATCAGTGCCAAGCGGATACCAAAACACGGACTGGTATCCCCATTCGACTGCCCTTTTGGCGGCATTCCACGACATCCAGCAGTTCTCCATACAGTAAAAAAGCACCCTTCTTGTCTTGTCCTGACCGAGACGCGATTCCAGCCCCTTGCGGAAATAGATTTCGGTCTCCTTGTTCAAAATTCCGTAGCCTACATTTGCCAGCCAGATGCTCCCCGGAATATCTTCCCGAACCTTATCTCTCCACACGGTCCCGGCCGGAAGGTTCGCCGGTTTAGGATCATGCGGTAGAACATCGACAAAAATCGTCGACTTGTCTTTCCATCGAGCAATTACCTCGTCCGTCGTTACGACCGTCGCTCCCTTTAACGTCACCGGAACCGGTGCGCGGTAGTCCTCAGTCCGGTACTCTTCTGGCTCTGGTGGACCCTGTTCAGCACCCGCCCGACCGACAGCTGCATTGATCAAAATGATCGCCGCGGCGAAACAGTTCCACATCGCTTTGCCCAACGGGCTATTGCGTGATCGGTTTGTCATTTTCGTCCATCAACGGAACATGGTATTCAAGTAATATCCGATTGATCTCCGGCTGGTTCTCCTTGATGACCTTGTTTAACGTGCGCTTCCATTCCTGATCGGACGGGCGCACACCCATCGTGATCCGGTACGCCATATGCCCGGACTTTTCCTTTGCCAGCGAGACCACCGCCAGATCGGGATTGATCTCGTTCGCATAATAACCAGCCATCGGTCCCCAAAGGATCGCCACATCTATCGTACCCTTCATGAGATCCTTGATCATGACATCCGCCATGGATGGCGCGAGCCTTGTATCCACCATCAGGGGATAGGGAAGCACATTGCGCATATAACCAACCTTGGCGAGATTGGCCGCTGGGGGTGTTCCGGCAACAACACCGATCTTCTTGCCCGCCAGCTTTGTGTCTTCAATCGACATTACATCATCAAGTCCAGAACCCTTCTTGAAGAGCATGACATAGGTCGAGCGATAGTAAGCGTTGGTATTCTGTACAAGTTCATCGCCCTGTGCATAGCCCATTATAATATCGCAATGATTGGATCGCAGTGTATTGCGAACAAAGCCGGTCGCCATGGGGTACCATGTATAGGCCACCGACTTCCGTCCGGTTTTGGCAGCGACCAGTTCCGCTAATTTGTTTTCAAATCCTTTGCCGCTTTGATCGGAAAACGGCATATTTGAAGGATCGGCACACACACGCAGTACGTCCGGATCAACAAGTTCACCAGCGGCTCCTAACCCCGCCCCCTGTGCCAGAGCACCCGAGGGTATGGCGATGCCCGCTACTATCAGCAACGCGACAAACCACTGCCGGAGAGGCCTTGTATGCTGCGTCATCTCACCCACCCATACATGAATCTTCCGCCTGCTTGGCGGCGGCGGGCTTGTCTTCATGCTTTGCGGGCCGTCCTCGCGGAAGGTCGCCCACAGCACGCGAGCGTAGATAGACGTAAAGATCATCCATGTAGCAGTAGACATTCTTGTTATCGCCGAAAGCAGGCATCACTTTGTCATTGCCATTGCTCAGGTTTTTACGACCGCCCGCAACTATTCCCATAAAATCGGCATAGGACATCGTCTTGAGTGAATTGGCGAGAACCGGCGCAAAAGATGACCCAGCCCCATCCGCTCCATGGCAGACATTACATTCTGAATTGAAGCGGCGATAACCACTGTAGGTATACCAATCGACAGTTCCATCCGGTTGTATCTTGAATGTGGGATTCCCGTCTTTGTCGGCATATTTACCATTGTCTTCAGAAGCAACCGCGGCAGCTGCCTTGTCGTCGGCGTAGCTGCTACCTTGTCCCATCAGGAGAGCAAGAGCAGCTGTAACAGTCAGAAGTGTTGTTCGAATCTGCATCCGGTAACCTCGCATTCACTCCATCAGAGCAACACCTCGCAGTGTCGGCTCAACGGCTATGATTGATCATTAATTGTCGGTCAGGTGACACGAGGGGCCCGGCCTCGTTAAAACCGGGCACCCTGTTTTGGTGTCAATTCGCCCCTATTATTCGGGGACCGCAAAGACGGTCAGCTGACCGCCCAAAGCCGTATAGTCGGAGAGACCAGCATAACCGCCGACCGCACCCAGACCATCCGTGCCTTTTGTCAGGCCGGCCGCAAGACCGATACCAGCCCAGCCACCAACACCGGACAGAACGGCAACATATTGTTTGCCCTTATGTTCATAGGTAGTGACGTTGCCGATAATGCCGGAAGGAGTCTTGAATTTGTAGAGTTCCTTGCCGGTCTTATCGACTGCCTTCAGATAGCCTTCAAGTGTACCGTAGAAGACCACATCGCCATCGGTTGCAAGAGCGCCTGACCAGACCGAAAATTGCTCGGGCTTGGACCAAACGATTTCACCCTTTGCCGCATCCCAGGCAATGAAGTTACCCATGCCGCCATGGCTGTTTGGAGCAGGATACATGGAAAGCGTTGCACCGATATAAGGCTGACCGGCGGTATAGCTGACCTTGTAAGGCTCGTAATCCATGCAGACGTGGTTGGTCGGGACATAGAAGAGTTTCGTCTTCGGGGAATAAGCAGCGGGCTGCTGATCCTTTGTACCGAGAGCAGCAGGGCAAATACCTGTTGTGTTGACGTCTTCACCCTGTTTTGCCGTTGAGTACTTATCAACAACGATAGGACGGCCATAGTCCTTGCTGTTCTTGTCCATAACGACTTCAGTAGCCCAATTAACGGCCGGATCGTACTTCTTGGCAACCAGAAGTTCACCGGTCGCCCGGTCCAGCGTATAGGCAAAGCCATTGCGGTCGAAATGCACGAGAACATTACGATCCTTGCCGTCGATCTTGATACCGTCTGCCAGAATCATCTCATTGACACCGTCATAATCCCACTCATCATGTGGGGTCATCTGGTAGAGCCATTTCGCCATGCCCGTATCGGCATCGCGAGCCATAATGGTCATGGACCATTTGTTATCACCCGGACGCTGGCTTGGATTCCATGTGGATGGGTTACCCGTGCCATAATAGATGAGGTTCAATTTGGGATCATAAGAGTACCAACCCCAAGTTGTTCCACCACCGATCTTCCACTGATCGCCTTCCCAGGTTTTTGTGCTGGAATCTGCGCCCACCGGTTTACCGAGCTGTGTTGTCTTTTCCGGATCGATCAACGTGTCTTTATCAGAACCAATTGACCACGCACGCCAGGCTTGCTTGCCATCCTTGATATTATAGGCAGTCAAAGCACCGCGAACACCAAATTCACCACCGGAAATACCGACGATGACCTTATCTTTCACCACCATTGGAGCCGAGGTACCGGATTCACCTTTGCTGCCGTCGGCTGCTTCGCCGTTTTTCACGGACCATTCAGGTTTTCCGGTTTTTGCATCGAGAGCCACAAGTGTTGTGTCTGCCTGATAAAGGAAGATCTTGCCGTCACCATAGGCTACGCCGCGATTAACGGTATCGCAGCACATGATGGGAATAACATTTGGATCCTGTTTGGGCTCATACTTCCATAGGATCTTGCCGTCATTGTTCAGGTCAAGCGCATAGACGGTATTAGGATAGGGGGCATGGACATACATGACATCCCCAATGATGAGCGGACCACCTTCGTGGCCGCGCAGCACGCCTGTCGAAAACGTCCAGGCGACCTGAAGGTTCTTGACGTTATCCTTGTTGATTTTGTTAAGTTTTGAATATCGGGTATTTGCATAATCGCCGGTCTGGATTGCCCAGTCCTTGGAA
>NZ_JBFRDN010000028.1:0-71807 GCF_052113785.1 Phyllobacterium sp. TAF24
CCCTCATGGTGAGCCTGTCGAACCACGAACCATGTTGATGCAAAGCATCCTAAAATCAGAAGGCGGCGGTTATTCCGCCGCCGCCTGTTCATCATCCAATCCGAGGAAGCCACCGGATTGGCGGGCCCAAAGCCCGGCATAGATGCCGTCAGCGGCAATGAGTTCCTCATGGCTACCGCTTTCGACGATTTTGCCCTGATCCATCACCACGAGGCGATCAAGCGCCGCAATGGTGGACAGGCGGTGTGCGATGGCAATGACGGTCTTTCCCTGCATCAACCGATAGAGGTTGTCCTGAATGGCCGCTTCCACTTCCGAATCCAGCGCAGAAGTCGCCTCATCCATGATCAGAATGGGCGCATCCTTGAGCATGACCCGTGCGATGGCTATACGCTGGCGCTGACCGCCCGACAGTTTCACACCGCGTTCGCCCACATGAGCATCGAACCCGCGCCTTCCCTTGGGGTCAGATGCAGCCTCGATGAACGTTTCCGCCTGTGCGTTCTGCACAGCCTGCCGCATCAGTTCTTCCGATGCCTCAGGCTTGCCATAAAGCACATTGTCGCGGATCGAGCGGTGCAACAGCGAGGTATCCTGCGTGATCATACCGATATGCTCACGCAGGGAGTCCTGCTTCACCTTTGATATGTCTTGTCCATCAATGGTTATGCGACCGCTCTCCAGATCGTAAAACCGCAGCAACAGGTTGACGAGCGTCGACTTGCCCGCGCCTGACCGCCCGACGAGACCGATCTTTTCGCCGGGGCGAATATCAAGTGACAGACGGTCGATGACCCCTGCTCCCTTGCCATAATGGAAGCCGATAGCATCGAAGCTGATGGCACCGGTACTCACCTTGAGTTCGGGAGCGTTGGGAACATCGGTGACAAGGCGTGGCAACGAAATGGAGGTAATGCCGTCTTCCACTGTGCCGATATTCTCGAACAGTGCCGACATTTCCCACATGATCCACTGCGACATGCCGTTGAGACGAAGCACGAGACCAATACCGACTGCCACCGCGCCAACCGAAATGGCAGAGCCCAGCCACAGCCAGATCGCAATGCCGCTGACCGAGAACAGCAACAGGCAGTTCATCACATAGAGCGTGGCGTGGAATCCCGTCACCATGCGCATCTGCGTATAGGCTGTTGACAGGAACTCCTGCATTCCCTCGCGCGCATAGCTTTCCTCCCGTTTGGAATGGGAGAACAGCTTGACGGTGGCAATGTTGGTATAGCTGTCAACGATACGTCCGGTCATGGACGAGCGGGAATCCGCCTGCGCCTTTGATGCCACCTGCAATTTCGGGATGAAATACCACATCAGGCCGACATAGGCGGCCAGCCAGACGAGAAATGGTATCATGAGACGCAAATCCGCAGCGGCGGCAATGATCAGGGTACCGCTGAAATAAACGATCACATAGTTGAGCACGTCGAGCAGCTTCATCACCGCCTCACGCACGGCGAGCGATGTCTGCATCAGCTTGGTGGAAATTCGCCCGGCGAACTCGTCCTGGAAGAACGTCATCGACTGGCGAACCACATAGCGATGCACCATCCAGCGGATGCGCATGGGATAATTGCTCAGCAGCGTCTGATGGATGACAAGCGAATCGAGCAGAACAATGCCGGGCATTACAATCAGCACAACGCCGGCAAGCAAGGCGAGCTTCCAGCCTTCCTGCGCAACAAAGGTATCGCGTGACTGGTTGGACAACCAGTCAACGACATTGCCCATAAAGGCATACATCGACACTTCAAGCACGGCGATCGACGCGGTGCAGATGGCCATGACAACAAGCCACGGCCAGACACCACGTGTATAGTGCAAACAGAACGCAACCAGCGTTTTGGGTGGCTCCCTGGGCTCGGCAGATGGAAACGCCTCAAGCCTTTGTTCAAACCAGCGGAACATTATCAAACCTCTTTCGGGCAGCGGTCTCGAAGAAATGCGAGACAGGAATAAATCCGACGCAGATTGGCAGGTACTGCGCTTGAGTTGCCGGAGCATGATCGAAAGTGAAGAAAACAAACATGCAAACGCCAACTCGGGCGAATGCGACTTGTGTCAGGGAAGAAAAACTACGCGGAAAAAACAGACACAAGACCGCCAACGACACCGGCCAAGGCTTCAGCAGGTGAAGCCATCCGGTTTGGAAGAAGTCGGAAAAATTCAGTCATCGACACCTCCAAAGTTAGCGTTGCGGTCGAAACCCTATACCTATTATGAACAGAAAAAGCGAGAGGCTTTTCTAAGGAAAGATACTTGCGCGAATAGATTGTTGCCAATGGAGCACGCCGCCTGTGACTGACGCCAGACCTGACCTGCGCATTGCGCTCTACCAGCCAGATATTCCCGGTAATACAGGCACGATCCTGCGCATGGCCGCCTGTTTCGGTATCAGCGTTGATTTGATCGAGCCCGCAGGCTTCGATATTTCCGATCGTTCACTCAAGCGGGCCGGTATGGACTACCTCGAACAGGCAGCCCTCACGCGCCATGCGGACTGGCAGCATTTTCAGAACTGGCGGCTGGGCGAAAAGCGCCGGTTGTTGCTTTTCTCAACCAAAGCGGCCGTGCCCTATACGCAATTTGCGTTTCAGCCCGGTGATATATTGCTGCTCGGGCGCGAATCGTCAGGCGTACCGGATGAGGTGCATCAATCGGCTGATGCGCGGCTGATTATCCCGATGGTGCCGGGCGCCCGGTCGCTCAATCTCGCACTATCAGCAGCGATTGCCACCGGCGAGGCTCTCCGGCAGTTTTCCCTACCATCATAAAAAACGCCGGTCATTGCTGACCGGCGTTCTTATTCACATCAAAGCAAGCTTACTTGACTTCAGCTGCCTTGCCGCCTTCCCACTTGTAAAGAACAAAGGTCGGCGTCGTCAGATCGCCAGTCTTTGCATAGGTAAGGTCGCCAACAACGGTTGAAACCGGTGCGCCGGAATGCAGTGCTTCAGCCACCTTTGCCGGATCGGCAGAGCCAGCCTTTTCGATGCCAGCCTTGATGACCTGCAGCGCAGCATAGGCATTGAGCGTGAAGGCTTCAGGTGGAATGTTCTTGGCTTTCAAAGCTTCCATGATCTTCGCAGCGGATGGGTTCTTTGTCGGATCGGCACTGTTGGTGAACAATGTACCAGCAGCAGCTTCGCCGCCAATGGCCCAATATTCCGTGTTCGACAGGCCTTCGGCACCAATGATCTGGGCTTTGATGCCCTGATCAGCCAGCTGGCGGGCAATCAGGCCGCCTTCCGGATGATAACCACCGAAATAGATCACTTCGGCCTTTTCGGACTTCAGGCGGGTAATGAGCGCGCTATAGTCCTTTTCACCGGCATTGATGCCCTGATCGACAACTTCCTTGACGCCACCCTTGTTGAGCGCAGCCTTCAGACCATTGGCCAGACCCGTGCCATAGGTGTTCTTGTCGTAGACAACGGCAATGCGCTTGTCCTTGTAATGCTCAAGGATGTACTTGGCAGCCACGTCAGCCTGCTGGTCATCACGGCCGCAGGTGCGGAACACGGTTTCCAGACCGCGTGTGGTCAGTTCAGGCGTGGTGGATGTCGGGGTAATCATCAGGATGCCGTTTTCAGCCAGCACATCGGAAACCGGCATCGAAACGCCTGATGTAACCGGACCAACAACGAACTTGATGCCTTCGCCGACCACCTGGTTGGCAACCGACACGCCCTGCTTGGGCTCGCCCGCATCATCGAACAGCTTGATGACGATCTTTTCGCCCTTGATGCCCCCCTCGGCATTGATGGCTTCGGCGGCCGCTGCAACGCCGTTCTTCACCTGTGTGCCATAGGCAGCAACAGGGCCGGTAACAGGCGCGATATTTCCGATGACGATGTCAGCCCGGGCGAATGAAGTCATCGCCATGACAGCCGTCAACGCCACGCCAGAGATCAACGATAAGCGCATAGTGTCCTCCTTGAATTTTTTATTGCGCGGCCGGAAGATTCTCCGGCACTGAAAAAAGTTCTACTGTCTTTATGGCAGGCTGTCAGCCACGATTCATGACAATCCTGAATCCTTCGTTGAAATATTTTGATGCCATTTATGAAGAAAAGTGTTCCGTACCAGCAGTTTCAACCCGAGATTGTCAAAAATTCCAGAGTTCCCGTACTGAAAACAGTCTTTTCAGCGGATTTTAGTCCGCATTTGGCAAACGGCGCATGGTGAACTCGATGATATCGCCAGGCCGCTCGTACCAGCTCTCAATCTCGGTCCAGTAGGCGGCTTTCGGGTATTGCTCGAACCATTCCTTCGCCTTCTCGCGCGCTGCAAGGCGCGGCAGACGAAAACTCTCGCGGATGAATGCCCCGCGCTGCCGGCCGGTTTCACTGCGGCTTTCTTTCAGCTGCTTGCGCAAGCCGTCGAGCGGCGGCTTGGGGAAGTGTGCTCTGGGTACTTTGGAGACCATCTCGTATCCCTTCCTGAACCCTACATCCTCAGATTAGATCAAACTCAGCCCTGAAAACGAGTCATTTTTTTGGGATAGGTAAAACAGCTCCTTCCTTTGCTGGTGCCCTGATGTGATAACGTGCACAGCAAGAAGGATTCGTTGATATGGACCGCCCTGATATTCCTGCCATCCTGCCAGAAGCACTTGAAGACAAGAAGACAGCCGCGACTGCGTGGTTTGCCGAACTGCGCGACAAGATTTGCGCCAGTCTTGAGAAGTTGGAAGATGATCTGGATGGCCCCCTCTCCGACCGGGCGCCGGGCCGTTTCATCCAGACGCCTTGGCAACGCGAGGAAGGCAAAGGCGGCGGCGGCATCATGTCCATCATGCATGGCCGTGTCTTTGAAAAGGTTGGCGTGCATACATCGACGGTTCATGGCGAATTTTCACCCGAATTTCGCAAGCAGATACCGGGCGCCGAGGAAGATCCGCGCTTCTGGGCTTCCGGCATTTCGCTGATTGCCCATCCGCAGAACCCTTATGTACCGGCTGTTCATATGAACACGCGCATGGTCGTGACCACCCGCCAATGGTTTGGCGGCGGCGCTGACCTGACGCCGGTTCTTGATCGCAAGCGGACGCAGGAAGATGCGGATACGGCGGCCTTCCACAAGGCGCTGAAATTTGTCTGTGACAAACACTTTGCCGTCGCGAACCACGAGAAGTTCAAGAGCTGGTGCGATGAGTATTTCTACCTGCCGCATCGCAAGGAACCACGCGGCACCGGCGGCATTTTCTATGACTGGCTGCATTCATCGGAAGAAAATGGCGGCTGGGACGCGGATTTTGCCTTTACCCGCGATGTGGGCCGGGCATTCTCGGTCGTCTACCCGCATCTTGTGCGGCAGAACTTCAATCAGGATTGGGGTGCTGAGGACCGGCAGGAGCAGCTTATCAGGCGCGGCCGCTATGTGGAGTTCAACCTCCTCTATGATCGTGGCACGATCTTCGGGCTCAAGACCGGTGGCAATGTGGACTCGATCCTGTCTTCCATGCCACCGACAGTCAAATGGCCGTGATTTGATTTTTTAAGGGATCAATCTGGTTTTTTATGCGTTATGCTGCTGTTGGTACGGTTTTGACGCCGTATCTCGATGGAGAGAGTTCGTCTTATACGTGCTCACGACAGGGAGAAAAGCCATGAAAGAACTTCATTGCATCGTTCCCGGTTGCCAGTGGCATACCCGTCACGACACCGAAGCTGAAATCATCCGCCGCACCACCGAGCATCTTCGCGAAACCCATGGTGAGACGACCATTCGCGAATCCATGCTTGAAACCATCAAGGCCAATATCCAGCCTGAAAAGATCAAGGCTGCTTAATCAGGCCTTCCCATCAGTTCAGGAATTCTGGCAAGCAGCGCATCGCGGTCGAGGGCAAAGCCTGAGTCAATCCAGGCATCTTCAAGTGCGCGTTGCAGCTTGCCCACCTCGGGCCCCTTTTCCAGCCCGGCAGCGACAAGATCGCCGCCGGTTAGAGGGAATTTCGGTTTTTCATACCGCTCGGCAAATTCCAGCAATTTTGACAGATGACCGGCGCGCATCATGGCAGCATTATCATTGAGCGCACCCAAGCGCGCGGAGACCAATGCCAGCCGCAAGCAATAAATCATACCCTGACGGTCGCTGCGATAAAGCCGCTTGGCGAACCCCGTCTCCGAGATTTCGGCATTGGGCACGACAGCCGTCGCCCATGCTTCCAGACGCTCACGCTCCTGATTGGAGAGCTTCAAACGCACTGCCATCTCATTGATACGCTCCGCATTTGGCGGAATGATGCTGGCCAGACGCAGCAGCGGATCAACCTGCCAGCCCAGTTCTTTTTCAGTTTTGACAAGTCCATGGATCGTGTCGATGCCCCATTTCTCGCTCTCGGGCAGAACGGACGTCAGCACACCCGCCTGACGCATCCATAGAAGTGCGCGCGAGGGGTCCGGCGCCGCCAGCATTTTCTTCAGCTCCGACCAGACACGCTCCGACGACAATTGCGCCAGACCATCTTTCAACCGGGCGCAGGCTTTCAAGCCTTCGCTTTCGGGCCGGCCATGGCCATACCAGGCGAAAAACCGGAAAAACCTGAGGATACGCAGGTAATCTTCGCGGATACGCTGCTCGGCATCGCCGATAAATCGCAATGTCCGGCTTTCAATATCCGCAAGGCCGCCAACCAGATCAACAACCGTGCCATCAGCCTCAAGATAGAGCGCATTAATGGTGAAATCGCGCCGCGCCGCATCCACCTGCCAGTCCCGCCCGAAGGCGACAGCCGCATGACGCCCATCCGTCTCCACATCAGTCCGCAACGTTGTCACCTCGAAAGGCCGCTTGTCGGCGACGACTGTCACCGTGCCATGGCTTATGCCGGTTGGAATAGTCTTGAAACCAGCCTTCTGAGCACGATGAACCGTTTCATCGGGTACACAGGTTGTTGCAATATCGAGATCAGACACCTCTTGGCCCAGCAGCGTATTGCGCACCGCACCGCCGACAATGCGCGCGCCTTCGCCATCAGCGGAAAGAATGGAAAGCAATGTCTGCAAGGCTTCGTCCTGCAACCATGGAGCCTTGTCAGCAATGGAAATTCTCGTGCTCAAGAATAGAGCCTTTCATAAAGTATGCGGATGATGCCAGCTGTAGCGCCCCAGATGAAGCGGTCACCAAACGGCATGGTGTAATAGAAGCGCTCCTTGCCCTGCCATACACGACTTTCCCTTTTGTGGTTGGCAGGATTCATCAAAAAGGACAATGGCACTTCGAACACATCGGCCACTTCATCCGGGTTGGGTGTCAGGGTAAAAGGCGGATGGACCAGCCCGAGCACCGGCGTGATGGAATAGCCAGTCATGGTAAGATAACGCGGCAAACGGCCGAGAAGCTCCACATGCCGCCCCTCAAGCCCGATCTCCTCGTGGGTTTCGCGCAAAGCTGCCTTCTCAGGCTCGAAATCGTCCTCCGGATCAATCGCACCACCGGGGAAAGCCACTTGGCCCGAATGTTTACGCATATTGGCATTGCGCAGTGTCAGGATGACACCCGCCTCGTCGCCGCGGTCAACGATCGGGATCAGCACAGCCGCATCGCGCAATTTGGTTGCCGCTATCAACGCATCGAGATCGGGATTGAGCAGATGGTCGCCATTATCCCCGCTCAGCGGTTCATTGCCTTTCGATGCCACGCGCAGCGCAAAGGCGCGGGCAGAAAAGCCATCCTCATGCCACATGGTCTGGCTCATAGGCTCTGCTCTTCCAGCTCGCCCGATGGCATGATCGGGAAGATTGTTCCCTTGGAGCGCACGGCAAACATGGATTTGCCGTCGATCACCATATCTTCGCCATGGCTGACTATTTCATACATCACGGGCCGGGCCAGCAGGGCTTCCAGCCGCCCGCGCACCAGCAGATAGGGTTTCAAACCGCCATTATCAGGATCAATGACAAACCGCAGCGGATGATCCGCGCCAGCCTCGATAATATCGCCGACATTGCTGCGGAACGTCATGACCTGATCATCGCCCTCGCCAGAGACATTAAGCTCAACAGCAATGAAATGCGCATCCGCAATACGGATACCAACCTTCTCGACCGGGGTAACCAGATAGGTCTTGCCATCCGCATCCTTGCGCAGGACGGTGGAGAAAAGGCGGACCAGCGGCGCCCTGCCAATAGGGGTGCCCATATAGAACCAGGTACCATCGGCCTTGATCTCCATATCGAGATCACCGCAGAAATCCGGGTTCCATTTTTCAACCGGAGGCAGGCCCTTGCCTTGCGCAGCGGCGCGCGAAATCAGCGCTTCAAGTCCCGCCGCGTCCCGCAGACTGCCCTCTGACTGTGCCATTTTCAGACCTTTTTGCTCATTCGTCACGAAATAGTCACCGTTAAACCGCTTGTCAGCATGTCATAGTGATTTAGACTCATTTAATAATGGAACTGACCATAAACCAGCTCCGCAGGCCAGTGGTACGAATTTGACATGGAGACGAGGTAAACCATGACGATTATCAAAACCGGGGAACAGTCCGATCCGAAGGCGATGATAGCCGAAGCCGAAAAGGCGCTGGCCGATATTTCCAGAATACGCGCTGCAATCGGTACTGTCATCTTTGGTCAGGAAAGCGTGATTGAACGTACACTGGTGGCGCTGCTGGCTGGCGGCCATGCGCTTCTCGTGGGTGTTCCCGGCCTTGCCAAGACCAAGCTGGTGGAAACGCTCGGAACGGTGCTTGGTCTCGATGAGCGCCGTGTGCAGTTCACGCCCGATCTGATGCCATCGGATATTATCGGTTCGGAAGTCATGGAGCAGGACGACCATGGCAAGCGTTCGTTCCGCTATGTCAGGGGCCCGATCTTTGCGCAATTACTGATGGCCGACGAAATCAACCGCGCCTCGCCGCGCACCCAATCTGCGCTGCTGCAATCCATGCAGGAATATCATGTGACGGTTGCCGGTGAACGGCATGACCTGCCAACGCCGTTCCATGTGCTCGCGACACAGAACCCGCTGGAACAGGAAGGTACCTATCCCCTGCCCGAAGCCCAGCTTGACCGCTTCCTCATGCAGATCGACATTCTTTATCCTGAGCTTGATGCGGAACGCCGCGTCCTGCTGGAAACCACCGGCACATCGGAAGTACGCGCCGCCAAGACCATTGATGCCGAACGCCTGCGCGAAATGCAGCAGCTTATCCGCCGCATTCCTGTTGCAGAAGGCGTTGTCGAAGCCATTCTCAAGCTTGTGCGCTCGGCGCGTCCCGGCGCTGACAACGAGATTGCGCAAAAGTTCATTGCATGGGGTCCCGGACCTCGCGCCAGTCAGGCGCTGATGCTGTGTGCCCGCGCCCGCGCGCTTTATGACGGACGGCTCGCGCCTTCAATTGATGATGTCAGGGCGCTTGCCGAACCTGTTTTGCAACACCGTATGGCGCTGACATTTGCCGCCCGCGCCGACGGCATGAATGTACGTGAAGTCATCGCGAAACTGACAAAGGCAGCCCTCTGATGGCTGCAATCGGCGCGCAGGTCCAGAAGACAGCAACAAGAGAGGCACTGGCGCGTGCACGCCAGCGCGCCGCTCTGTTGCCTGATCTTCTGGTCGAAGCCCGCCGCATTGCCAACACCACGAATACCGGCTGGCATGGCCGCCGCAAAAGCGGCGTCGGTGAAACTTTCTGGCAGTTCCGGCCCTATACGGAAGGCGAAGCCGTTTCGCGTATCGACTGGCGCCGCTCGGCCCGTGATGACCGGATTTATATCCGCGATCAGGAATGGGAAGCCGCCCATACTGTCTGGCTTTGGGCTGATTCGTCCGCATCCATGCTCTACAAGTCAGAAATGGCGCAGGTATCGAAGGAATCACGCGCGCTCGTGCTCATTCTGGCTTTGGCCGAGCTTCTTTCGCGCAGTGGTGAGCGCATCGCCTTCCCCGGCGTGACTGACCCGACCTCCGCCGCCAATGGCGCAGAACGGTTGGCGACAGCATTGTCCCACGCAATTGATTTACCCAAACAGCCGGATTTCAGCAGGGTCAGGCGGTTTTCCGACGTGGTACTGGTGAGTGATTTTCTCGAACCGGTCAATGAAACGCTTGCCATGCTTGAGCAGATCGCGCAGCGCGGTGCCCGCGCCCATCTGGTCGAAATTTACGATCCGGCGGAAGAGGATTTCCCCTATAAGCGGCGCACGGAATTCGTCGACCCGGAATCCGGCGCGATACTGACTGTTGGTCGCGCGCAGGATTATGCCGAAGAATATAAGCGATTGTTCATTGCCCGGCGCGAAACCTTGAGCGCCTATTGCCGTCGCATCGGCTGGAGCTACACGACCAACCGCACGGACCGGCTTGCCTCTGAAGCGCTTGTTTCCGTTCACCTGAACATGACCGCTGACGCCGGTTATCAGAGGACCGGCATATGATGAGTGCTTTTCCTCTTGCCCTTGGTGCTCCGGCGATCCTTCTGGGTCTGCTGGCATTGCCAATTATCTGGTGGCTGCTACGGGCAACACCGCCACGGCCAATCCGCGAATCCTTCCCGCCGCTGAAAATTCTGGCGCAAATCCTCAAGAAGGAAGAAACACCGGATAGAAGCCCGTGGTGGCTGACATTGTTGCGGCTCGTGCTGGCAGCGATTGTCATTCTGGCACTGGCCGAGCCCATCTGGAATCCACGCCCCGAAACTTTGAGCGGCAAGGAACCTGTTGCCATCGTGCTCGACAATGGCTGGTCTTCCAATGAAGAATGGATTGCCCGCAAGGAGACGGCAGAGCGGTTGATTGCCGATGCCAATTCTTCCGGTGCGCTCATCTACATTCTTGGCACCGCCGAGAAACTGAATACCGATGTCGGGCCATTCGATGCCACAGCGGCGCTTGAACGGCTGCGAGCGCTGAATATCAGGCCAATCCCCGTCGACCGCGCTGCGGCTTTTGACCGGTTGAAAGCCGTTCTGACTGATGTCAAAGGCGTTCGTGTTGCCTACCTCAATGATGGTGTCGATACCCCGCAGGCAACCGCCGCCGTGAAATCGATGGAAGGATCAGGCATCGCCTCGGTGATCTGGTATCAGCCGTCTATCGCCAACCTTTCCGCCATCCGGCAGGTAGAGAACAATGCAAACGGGCTGACCGTTCACGCCGTGCGCTCCAATGACAGCCGCGCGTCCGGCGGCATTACTATTGGTGCCTATGACGAAAAAGGCCGCCGCATTGCCGAAACAGGACTGGTTTTCCGTGCCAATGAATCAACAGGCGAGGCAGTGATCACAGCGCCTTACGAGCTGCGCAACGATTTCAACGCACTGCGCATCGACAATGCTCCCAATGCCGGGGCGACATTCCTCGTCGATGACAATAACAAGCGGCGGCGCGTCGCGCTGCTTTCGGGCTCTGAAGCTGATCTGTCGCAGCCCCTGCTTTCACCACTCTATTACATTTCGCGCGCGCTGGAGCCTTTTGCCGATCTCCTGCGCCCGCACAATGCGGAACTGACCAAAGCCATTCCCGAACTGCTGGAGCAAAAACCATCCGTGGTCATCATGGCTGACATTGGCAAACTGCCCGGTGAAACGGAGCAGGCTATGGTCGATTGGGTGGCCAAGGGCGGCACGCTCATCCGCTTCGCTGGTCCACGCCTTGCTGGAAACAGCGAAGCGGACCCGCTTTTGCCTGTTAATCTGCGTAAGGGCGAGCGCTCGCTTGGCGGCGCATTGTCATGGAAAGAATCGCAGCCCATTGCCGCTTTCCCGGATAAGGGCCCGTTTGCCGGCCTGCCGACGCCGCAGGATGTCACGGTCACACGGCAAGTGCTGGCGGAACCCGCCGTCGACCTCTTCGAAAAGAGCTGGGCTAATCTCGCTGACGGCACACCGCTGGTAACAGGCGAAACGCGTGGCCGCGGCCAGATCGTCCTGTTCCACGTGACGCCCGAGGCCACATGGTCAAATCTTCCCATCAGCGGTAGTTTTGTTGACATGCTGCACCGGATTTTGACTTTGTCGCGCAACACAGGTCCATCACCGCAGGAAAATGGTGCTGTTGCTTCGCGCGCTCTTCCGCCTTACCTGACGCTGAATGCGGAAGGCGCCCTCACCCCACCCGGAGGAGACGCTAAGCCCTTGATCCTGAAAACAGGCGAAACCGGCAAGGTGAGCTTTGACAATCCTCCCGGTTTTTATGGTGTCGAGGATTCCATGAGCGCGCTCAATCTCTTCAAGCCCGACAGCGAGATCAATCCATTGGTTCGCCCCGATCTCAATATGCCCGTGACCACCGCGCGCTATGCCGTCGATGAATCGGTGCCGCTGCGCGGCCCGCTCTTTGGCCTTGCGGCCCTGCTTCTGGCTCTCGATGCTATTGCTATTTTCTGGCTAGGCGGGCATCTGCGCCGCCGGTTCAAGACCGCGGCGGTCACTTCTCTGGCGATCCTGCTCATTCCGGCTGTTCTTGCATTCGGCCCCTCTCCGGCCCACGCCCAGCAAAATGACAGCAAACCGGGTGATCAGCAGATACTGGACGCGGTCAATGTCACGCACCTTGCCTATGTGATCACAGGCGACAGTTCTGTCGACGATATCAGCAAGGCAGGTCTGTTCGGTCTTTCCAGAGCCCTTGCCGACAGCACAGCGCTGGAGCCGGGCGATCCCATCGGCGTCAACCCTGAAACCGACGAACTCGCGTTCTTTCCGCTGATCTACTGGCCGGTCGATCCATCAGCCAAAATGCCTTCCCCTGCCTCGATAGCCAAGATCGATGCCTATATGCAGCAGGGCGGAACCGTTCTGTTTGATACGCGCGATCAGGATGCGGCGGCAATCAGCTTTGATAACAGCTCGACACCGGCCAATGCGCGTCTGCGCGATATCCTGTCCGGGCTGAACATACCGGCGCTGGAACCGGTTCCCAATGATCATGTGCTGACCAAGGCATTTTACATCCTGCAGGATTTCCCGGGCCGTTACCGGGGTAGCCAGCTCTGGGTGCAGGCCTCGCAGGCGCCCGAGGCAAGCAAGGACAGGCCGGTGCGCGTAGGTGATGGCGTTTCGCCCATCATGATCACCGGCAACGATTTTGCCGGAGCATGGGCCGTCAACGCCAGCGGCACACCTCTGCTGCCCACCGTTCCGAATGATCCCGATCAGCGGGTTCTGGCCTATCGCGCAGGCATTAACATTGTCATGTACATGCTGACAGGCAACTACAAATCCGATCAGGTGCACGTCCCTGAACTTTTGAAGCGGCTGGCGAACTGACATGTATCTTTCCCTCGATTTCCAGCCCCTGCTCTCCACATCACTTCTGGCGCTCCTGCTGCTGCCTTTGCTGGCGCTTGCATTGGCGGGCCTTTATCTGCGCCAACGCGGCGGCGTTATTCGCCTGCTGGCTGCCGCCGCGCTTGCCATGGCCCTGTTCAATCCGGTTGTGATCAATGAGGAGCGGGAGCCGCTCAAAAGCGTTGTGGCTGTCATAGCCGACCGCAGTCAGAGTCAGGACATAGGCGACCGCGCGGCTGATACCACCGAAGCACTCAAGCAGGTTCAGGCAGCACTTGGCCGCCTGCCGCAGTTTGAGGTGCGGACCGTCGAGACCAACCGCGCCAGCGAGAATGATGACGCCACGGCGACAAGGCTGTTTCAGGCGGTCAACAGTGCGTTTCGCGATGTCCCGCCGTCGCGTATCGGTGGCGCCATTATGATCACCGATGGTCAGGTGCACGACATTCCGAACAATGTAGCCGGTCTCGGCTTCAACGCACCGGTGCATGGCCTCATCACAGGCAGACCGGGCGAGATTGACCGCCGTATCCAATTTGTCCGCGCGCCCCGCTTTGGCATAACAGGCAAGCCGCAGCAGATGACCTATAAGGTGACAGCTGCCGGTGAGCCGCAGGGCGGCCGCGCCCGTGTTACCGTGCGCGTCAATGGCAATCAGATGACGTCGCAGGATGCGATCATCGGCGAGGAGATGCCACTTGAAGTGACCCTGCCCCGTGCTGGCGTCAATATTGTCGAACTTTCAGTTGATGCGGTTCCCAATGAGCTGACCGAGATCAACAACCGTGCCGTCGCCATGGTTGATGGTATCCGGGAAAACCTGAAAGTCTTGCTGGTCTCCGGTGAACCACACAATGGCGAGCGCACCTGGCGCAATCTTCTGAAATCCGATGCCTCGGTGGATCTCGTCCACTTCACCATTCTGCGTCCGCCAGAAAAACAGGACAGCACGCCGATCAATGAACTGTCGCTGATCGCTTTCCCGACGCGTGAGCTGTTCGTTGAGAAGATCGATCAGTTTGATCTGATCATTTTCGACCGCTATCAGCACCGCGATGTGCTGCCGCTGCTCTATTATGACTACATCAATGACTATGTGCAGAAGGGTGGCGCATTGCTGATTGCGGCAGGTCCTGAATATGCGGGCAATGTATCGATCGCCAATACACCGCTCCTGACTGTCCTGCCCGCAACGCCAACAGGCGAGGTGACGGAACAGGCCTTCTATCCGCGTTTGAGCGATGACGGCAAACGCCATCCCGTCACCCGTGGCCTTGAAGGCAGCACACAGGAGCCACCACAATGGAGCCGCTGGTTCCGCGTCATTGATGTCAACAAGCCGGAGGGTTCTGTTGTCATGAATGCGGGTGACAAGCCGCTGCTGGTGCTTAACCGCATCGGTGAAGGCCGTGTCGGCATGTTCCTTTCCGATCAGGGCTGGCTTTGGGCGCGCGGCTTTGAAGGCGGCGGCCCGCATGCGGCGCTCTATCGCCGGATTGCCCATTGGCTGATGAAGGAGCCGGAGCTTGAAGAGGAAGCGCTGACGGCATCGGGCAGTGGCCGCAATCTCGAAATCCGCCGCCAGACGATGAAGAAAACCGCCGCACCGGCAAGCATCATTACACCATCGGGCAAGAAGCAGGACATTCCACTCACCGAGACGGAACCCGGTGTGTTTACGGCATCCGTGCCGACAACGGAAATCGGGCTGTTCCAGATCGCCAATGGCGATCAGACAACGCTCGCCCATGTCGGGCCGGTTGATGCACCTGAATTTGCTGACAATGTATCGACAACGGACAAGCTCAATGATCTGGCGCGCGAAACCGGCGGCGGTACCCGCCGCTTGCGCGAAACCGCTGATCAGCCATCCATCGAGGTGCCAAGTATCGTCGCCTCGCGTGGCTTTGCCAGCGCCAGCGGCGACAACTGGATCGGCTTGCGCCCAACCAATGAAACCGTATTGAAGAGCGTCAATCGTCTGCCGCTGTTCTCAGGTTTCCTTGGCCTAGCAGCTATGATCCTTGTTCTCGGCAGCATGTGGTATCGCGAAGGCCGGTAAAATCAGGCTTAGCGACCACCCGAATCCGCGTGTCTAACCCAGCCCTGAACATCTTTCAGCACACGAGGCTCAAGTTCGCAGGCGAGAAAGCGGGATGGTTCGACTGGTGCGGGCATTTCAATCTGATGCCCGACAATCTGCCGGAAGCCGAAAGGCGCGTAATAAGGCTCGTCACCAACCAGAATAATCAGCTTGTGCCCGGCAAGACGCGCCGTCTCGATAGATTTGCGCATAAGCGCCGCGCCGATACCCTGCTTCTTCCAGGCGGGCCGAACCGCAAGCGGACCGAGCAGCATGGCTGGTGTGGTGCCGATCAGGATGGGCGTCAACCGTACGGACCCGACGACATAAGCGCCATTCATCGCAACAAAGGAGAGATTACGGTCATGCGGACCACCTTCGCGGATGCGATAGGCAGCACGGGTAAAACGGCCGGGGCCAAAAGCCTCTTTGTTGATGTCTTCAATGTCAGCATCGTGCGCCGGTTCTTCCGGTGCGTAGGTCACGACATGGGTCAGCATGCTGGGTATCTTTATAAAGGAGTAGACAATGGCCTTCGGGCCAACACAGGAATATCCGCCGCGCTTTTCAGCGCCGGTACTGGTTTCATCGTCGGATGAAGAGGAATCCTGTCACAAAATGTCTCCTTTTTTCCCGCGTAGCATCTCAGCAACGCTGCGTAAACCGAATTTCTCGCGGCAAGCGCAAAAAGTGACGCTCTGTTCACCCTTGCAAAGCTGGTTTGAACGACATTTATGTCCAAGTATAGGCTATCAGCAACAAACACGATTATCATTGCCCGTGCGCAGCATTGCGGGCCAAGGAGTATGAAATGGGTCTTCTCGTTGACGGCAAATGGCATGACCAGTGGTACGACACCAAAGACAGCGGTGGGCGTTTCATCCGCTCAGAATCGCAGTTCCGCAATTGGGTGACGGTAGACGGCTCCGCTGGACCGACGGGCAAAGCCGGGTTCAAGGCTGAAGCTGGGCGCTATCATCTCTATGTTTCCTACGCCTGCCCATGGGCGCATCGCACCCTGATTTTCCGGGCCCTGAAAAAGCTGCAGGATGTCATTTCCGTATCCGTTGTCGATCATTTCATGGGAGCCGATGGCTGGACCTTCAATGCCGTCGATGGTGCCACTCCTGATCATCTCTTTGGTTTCAAACGGCTCCACGAAGTCTATACGCGCGCTGATCCGGCTTATTCTGGCCGCGTAACGGTGCCTGTGCTGTGGGACAAACACCAGAACACCATCGTTTCAAACGAGTCTGCGGAAATCATCCGCATGCTGAACTCGGCATTCGATGCCTTTGGCGATGCCTCGCTGGATTTTTACCCGCAAGCCCAGCGCACCGAGATCGATGCCGTCAATGCACTGGTTTATCCCAACATCAACAATGGGGTGTACCGGGCTGGCTTTGCCACCACACAGGACGCTTACGAGGAAGCCTTTGACCAGCTTTTTGCAACACTGGATCAATTGGAAGAGCGTCTTGCCACACAACGCTATCTCACTGGCAATCAGTTGACCGAGGCCGACTGGCGTCTGTTCACCACCTTGCTGCGTTTTGATCCTGTCTATGTCGGGCATTTCAAATGCAACCGGCAGCGCATTGCCGACTATCCGAACCTGTCGAACTATACACGCGACCTTTATCAGGTGCCCGGCGTGGCCGAGACGGTGAACATGCTGCATATCAAGGCGCATTATTACGGCAGCCACAAAACCATCAACCCAACAGGTATTATCCCCAAGGGACCGACGCTGGATTTTACCGCTCCACATGACCGGGACCGCTTCTGATCTACCAGGTCAGCGGCACCTCGGCACCCTCTAGAATTTCAGCAAGCCGGCGCCGGGTGGAAGCAGTCGTCCCTTCAGGGAGGGCATCGAGCCTGAAGAACCCCGCTTCGGCGATTTCGCGATCCGGCAGGCGCTGTGCAGTCTGCCGGAATGAGCGGCAAACATAGAGCGCGACGTGATCGCGCTTTGAAGCATGGGCATTGTGATAGATGGCAAAGAGCTGCGGCCTTCCTGTCAGCTCGATATTGCCCTCTTCCATCAGTTCCTTTGCAAGTGTCTGTTCAACCGTATGGCCAGTTTCCACGCCGCCGCCCGGAAACTGCCAGCCTGGCACATAAGTATGCCTGACGAGGAAGACCGATTGCGTTGCTTCGTCAAGGATAACGCCCCGCGCGCCCAACGTCATGGGACGTCGCAGGAGAAAATAGGTGTGAAACAGGCGATATCGCCACTTCACGCTTTTGTCAGCCATTTCGTCGGTCCTAATGGGAACCTTGCAGCAATGCGACGGTTCTAACACTGGATTCCTACGCTATACTCTCTTAAAGCTGAAATAATGTTCCGCCTTGCACACATCTCCGACATTCATCTATCGCCTTTGCCCGCGCTGAGCCTGCGCGAGCTGATTTCCAAGCGCATCACAGGTTACGTCAACTGGCGCTCTAACCGCAAAGGCTCGATGACCGGCGGGACGCTCGAAACATTGGTTGCTGATTTGAAGGCACAGTCACCTGATCATCTGGCGGTGACCGGCGATCTCGTCAACCTTGCCCTTGATGAGGAACTGGAAACGGCGGAGCGCTGGTTGAAAACACTTGGCAATCCCCATGATGTTTCTGTTGTGCCGGGTAATCACGACGCCTATGTGCCGGGCGCATTGAAGAAAACGCGGCGCTATTGGGCGCCGTGGATGCTGGGGGACCGCGAGGTGGCGGAGCATCGCCCGGTTGAATTTCCCTATTTAAGGGTTCGCGGCGATGTGGCGCTGATTGGCGTATCCTCGGCACGGGCAACCGCCCCGTTCATGGCAACAGGCGATTTACGCGACCGACAGGCAAGGCGTCTCGGCGAAATCCTTGACGAAACCGGCAAGCGCGGGCTTTTTCGTGTGATTATGATCCACCACCCGCCCGTGCGCGGCGCTGCGCCAGCGCATAAGCGGCTGCTTGGCATCGGGTTGTTTCAGCGGACCGTACGACAGCATGGCGCGGAACTCGTCCTGCATGGCCACACCCATCTGGCAACACGCTATGAAATCAATGGGCCCGACTGGAAAGTCCCTGTTGTTTGCGTACCATCCGCCAGCCAGAGCTTTGGGGCGCACAAGCCGCCAGCACGTTTCAATATTTTCGCAATCGAAAAGACGAATTCCGGCTGGTCGTGCCGCATGACGGAGCGCGGCATCGTCAACGCCGAAATGACTATCGAGACGATAGCAGAGCATGATCTGAACGTGGGCGCCGTTTCCGCAAACGCCTAAGTCTCAGAAATAGGGCGAGAGCCGGTCCCAGAAAAAGGCAAGCAAAGCGCCTGCGCCCGCAAGCGCACCGATCAACAGCCAGATCACCGCATTGACGAAATCATTCACCATGGAACGATGCTGCCGTATCTGAACAACGGGCGCTGCCACCGGCTGGAGAGCCGTTTCCATTTGTTTGGCAGGCTCGGGTTCAGCAGCTCCGTCACGCAGACTGATGCGCTCGCCTTCCATCATGCGCTGACGCTCGACAATCCGCTCGGCGATGTAATTGGTGACCGCATCCGAGATGGGTTTTACCTCGGTCGCTTCAGCCACAACGATCCGGCCAAGCCGGGTATCGCGGACAAAGCGATAGGTACGGCGATCCCGCCCCATCATCACATGCGAGGTTGCATCGATCCACAAACGCGGCTGCAAACCGGTGGAAATGGCAAAATCCCATTGTTCGTCATCAGCAGGCACTTCATCGAAAACCGGCTTCAAATCTTCTGCCAGAATCTCGATGCGGGCGCGGTCCGCTTCCTTCATGTCGATGACAACGTCACCGCGATCGGCAGCCGCTACCTGAGCTCCGCGAATGGCATCGCCAAGCCTGCGTCTGTCATCCGGGATCTTGTCTCGCATCTCACTCATGGGCGTTTCCAGCAGAGAGGGTTAAGGCATCATTAACAATATGCCCGTGCCATTGCACCAGAAACTTGTCCGAATTCAGCCAGTGCCCACAGTTGCGAGAATCAGGCTGCTGACTTCATCGGGAATTTCCTCGATCAGCATATGCCCCGCCCCGTCAAACCGGTGTAGGGCGAAGCTGGATGGCAGACCTTCCGATTGATAGAGAGGCAGAACATTGTCGAGCCGTCCCCATGCAAGAGTGACAGGCATCGTGAATGCGTCAAGAAACTCACGGGGAATTGTCCCTTGCAGCCCGTCCTTCATCATCCGGGCGAGAATGGCATCGAGCCGTTCGATCTGCCCCGGTTTCGCGCGCAGGTTTATATCGCGCCTTATCATGTCCTCGGGCACTGGATGACGCCAACCGAACATGCCTTCGAGCGCCATCTTCAGGTCATCATATTCGCGCGCAGCCGCATAATGCTGAAGCAACCGGCCATTGATATCAGGACCAAAACCACCGGGTGCAAGCAATGTCAGCGATGAGACTTTCTCCGGCGCAAAGGCTGCGATCAAGACCGCCGTTGCGCCGCCCATTGAATGGCCGACCAGATGCACCTTCTGAATAGTCCGCCTGCCAATATCGTCAATCACCGCCTGCGCGAAATGACGTGCAGTCACAGCATCGGGATAATCAAGCGATGCTCCGTGACCGGGCAAATCAAAAGCAATAGTCGGATGCTTGCCAGAGACGGCGCTTTGGACTTCATGCCAACTGGCGGCTGTTCCACCAAAACCATGCAGAAACACAATGGGTGTTCCTGCACTCTCACCCATCTCGATTGCGCCCAGCTGGTGCATGCATATCTCCCGACAAGAAAAAGGCCGCTTCACAGCGGCCTCTTATGTCTGCCCGGCTTACTTGCCGATGATGCGATTGGCCGCCGAAACAATGCCCTCAAGCGAGGCGGCAACAATGCTCTTATTGATACCCGCACCGAAAATCTTGCCGTTCGGATGCTCAATTTCCATGTAGCTGATAGCCGCTGCATCGGAACCATGCTGGAGCGAATGCTCCGAATAATTGACGACTGAGAGCCTGAAACCGAGATAGTGCGACAGGGCATCAATGAAACCATCAACAGGACCGGTGCCCCTGCCCTCGATCCGCTTGGTCTCGCCGCGATCGGTAATTTCAGCGGAGAGAATGCGCAGACCCTTGTGTTCCGTATCCGGGTAGGTGTGATGATCCACAAACTTCAACCGTGCATCCGGCTGATCGACATAGACCTCGATGAACCGCTCATAGATCTTCTTGGACGGCATTTCCTTGCCTTCCTCATCGGTGATCTGCTGAATGTCCTCGCGGAACTCCACCTGCATGCCGCGCGGCAGGTTCAAGCCATAATCGGCCTGAAGAATATAGGCGATGCCGCCCTTGCCTGACTGCGAATTGATACGGATGATCGCCTCATAGCTGCGTCCGACATCCTGCGGATCAATCGGCAAATACGGCACTTCCCACAGGGTCTTGTTGGCCTGCTTGATCGCCTTCATGCCCTTGTTGATCGCGTCCTGATGCGAGCCGGAGAACGCCGTGTAAACCAGTTCGCCCACATAAGGGTGGCGTTCCGGGATAACCAACTGATTGGAATACTCGTAGACTTCCTTCATCCGGTTGATATCCGAGCAATCAATTTCCGGATCGACACCTTGCGTGAACATGTTCAACGCCAAGGTCACGATATCGACATTGCCCGTGCGCTCACCATTGCCAAACAAGGTGCCTTCAACGCGATCAGCACCGGCCATCAGGCCGAGTTCTGTCGTGGCAATACCTGTGCCGCGATCATTGTGCGGATGCAATGAAATGATCAGATTCTCACGATTATCGAGCTGACGGCACATCCATTCGATACGGTCTGCATAAACGTTCGGCGTCGACATCTCGACCGTTGAGGGCAGATTGATGATCAGCTTGTTATCAGCGGTCGGTTTGACGATCTCGGTAACCGCGTTGCAAATCTCCAGCGCGACTTCCAGTTCCGTGCCGGTAAAACTCTCCGGCGAATATTGGAAGCGGAAACCGCCACCCGCCTTGGCAGCCATGTCTGTAATCATCTTCGCCGCATCAGTGGCGATGGTCTTGATACCACCGACATCCTTGTTGAAGACAACCCGGCGCTGCAATTCGCTGGTCGAATTGTAGAAATGGACAATCGGCTGGGTCGCGCCTTGCAATGATTCGAAAGTGCGCGTGATCAGTTCAGGACGGCACTGCACCAACACCTGCAGGGATACATCATCGGCAACATTGCCTTGCTCGATRCACCAGCGGGCAAAATCAAAATCCGTCTGCGACGCCGATGGAAAGCCGATCTCGATTTCCTTGAAACCCATATCGAGCAACAGGGCGAACATCCGCACCTTGCGGTCATGACCCATCGGGTCGATCAAGGCCTGATTGCCATCACGCAAATCGACGGAGCACCAGATCGGCGCTTTCTCGATTCGCTTGGACGGCCACTGGCGGTCCTTCAGATCAACAATTGGATAAGGTTCGTACTTTTTATGGGCGTCGGGCATACCCACAATGCGGGGAGTGGTCATATCGGTCATTTGCTTCTCGTTTCCGGCCGTCTGCGCAACTCTGGCGCACGTGCAGCACTTTTTTCAAGCGTTGGAATGGTCTTGTAAAGGGGTAAGGAGCAAAAAGCCTGGCGGCACTTTCGACCGCCGGACGCTCCTCTCAACGAGCCCGGCGATCGCCGATAAGGTCGAGAAGTAGCGGAAGGAGATAGGCGCGGCTGGTCAAACCCGCAAAAGCGGACTTGGCAAAAGACGACTGATGTGTCTGGCGCGTTTTCATGGGCCAGACAATTAAACGACTGTCTGGCCGGATGCAAGGGGCTGTTTTGTTAGTTCTTCTTCAGTTGGGCCGTAGTGCCTGACAGCCACTCGCTGACGACCTTCACGTCATCACTGCCAAGACCGTGATCTGATTTGATCGACCGTGCTTCAACCAGCGCGCCATGCGAGCGCAGCAAGGTTTCCAGCGCGGGAGCAAATGGAGCATAGGTCTGGTCGGAAGCGCCCGATACGGTGAGGACACGCGCACCGGCGAGATTGGCATCGGTGTTCTCGGTCAGCACAGGCATGGAGCGCAAAAGCACCGCCTGCTTGACCATATCAGGGTAGAGCATCATCACAGCTCCAACGAGATTGGCTCCGTTGGAATAGCCGAGATATGTCGTGCGCTTCAGGTCAATCTTGTACTTGTCCGTTGCCTGTTTCAAAAAACCGGCGAAGGCCTTTGCTTCGACGTGAATATCCTTCTGGTCAAAACTGACAGGTGTCAGGCGACGATACCAGCGGCTGGTCCCATCCTGGACGATGCGGCCACGAACAGCGAGCAACAGGGCGTTTGGCGCAATCTTTGTGGCCAGCGAGACAAGGCTCGTTTCATCCTGCCCCGAACCGTGCAGAAGAACCATCGTATCGCCATTCGGGTCTTCTGGACGGTAAATGCGATATTTGAATGCGAGATCGTCACGCAGCGTATTTTCGCCTTGTGGAAGAATTTCGCCTTTGACTGCCTTTTTCAAAATGCCTGCACTGCCCGTTGTTGCAACAATATTGATCGGCATCGCCTTCTCGGGCGCCGCCATCGCAGCCTGCGGCTTCTGCGCACAGACGTCAGTGTTATTTTTACCCATGGCACCAAATGGATCAACCGTATTTGACAGGTCCTGCGCCTTGGCCGCGACGGGCTTGTCGCAATCAATGATGCTCCGCGCGCTGGCCGGATAAACAGCTGCGATCAGAGAAAGTCCTGTTATTGCTGCATAAATATACGGTTTACCCATAAGTTAATCCTGACAGTTAAAGGTTAACTAACTTTGTAAACAGCCGCGGTTGTCCGCTCGGCGCTGCCATGCGTTCTTGGCGCTCATTTCCTTTGGGAATTGATGCTTGCCGCCAAATTTCCTGTCCCCTGACCCCACGCCCCCGGCGTTGCATCATCAATGGAGAATTGCATTGCTGCGCGACCATGTCGTTCAGCAGCTCCCCTATGTCAACATAATTGTAACGAAATCATGACGAGATGAAACATTGCGTGACAAATGTTGCAGCCACGCATCGATTTCCCCAAATTTTAGTGATGGACTAGTCTCAAGCAAAAGGAACAGCAGCCGTGCCGATCGGTAGTTTTGCCTCATCTTCCGGCTCGACATGGATGACGACACTTGAGTCGGGAATCTGAGCCATCAGCGCATTTTCCATCCGGTCGCAAATAACATGCGCATCACCAACGCTCATGCTGGCGTGAACAACCAGATGAAACTCGATAAAGGTCACACGGCCCGCAATCCGGGTCTTGAGGTCATGCACTTCAAGCGCACCATCTGCATTCGCCGAGATAATGTCACGGATTCGCATGGTTTCTTCGGTTGGCACACCGACATCCATCAGCCCCTGTACGGATGAGCCGATCACATTCCAGCCTTGCCAGAGAATGTTGAGCGCAACGATAACCGCAAGCAGCGGGTCAAGGAACGTCCAGCCGGTGATGACAGCGCCGACAAGACCGATGAACACGCCGATTGATGTCACCACATCGGTCATGATGTGTTTGCCATCGGCCAGAAGTGCCGGCGACTTAAACAGACGACCGCGACTGATCAGCAGCGAGGCCCAGAGCGCATTAACGAGAGAAGCTGCACCGTTGATAGCCAGACCCAGCCATGGCTGATCCAGAACCCTCGGCGCTTCCCAGGCAGACCAGACTTCCCGCAGGATCAAAAGCGCTGCCACAACGATCAGCACGCCCTCGAGCACCGCCGAAAAATACTCGGCCTTGTGGTGCCCGAAAGGGTGATTCTGGTCGGCTGGCTTATGACTGACACGGATCGCCCACCACGCGGCAAGCGCCGCCACCACGTTCACAATTGATTCCAGCGCATCCGAATAGAGCGCGACGGAACCCGTGACGTGATAGGCGGCATATTTCAATGCCAGCACACCGATGCCGATAAAAATCGACCAGAATGCCAGTCGCTGGACGATTTTCTCACCTTCCATCAGGCAGCTCGTTCCTTGGCTTTGCGCGGTAAATGCGCCACGACATTCTCGATCATGCGCATACCCGCATTGTGTCCAAGGGTCATAATCGATTCCGGATGGAATTGCACCGCCGCAATCGGTTCGCTCTTGTGCTCGAAAGCCATGATGACACCGTCTTCCGTTTCTGCCGTCACGATAAACTCATCCGGCAACCGGACCGGATCGGCAAAAATCGAATGATAACGGCCAACCGTGACTTCTTTCGGCAGGCCGGAAAAAATCTTGCCCTGCTTTGTAATGCGGATACGTGACGGTTTTCCATGCATGGGAACATGCAACTGCCGGAGTGAACCACCATAGGCTTCCGCAAGAGCCTGCAGGCCGAGACAGACACCAAAAATTGGCAGATCACGTTTGCGCGCTTTCTTGATTGTCGCCTTGCAGTCGAAATCCTCTGGCGTACCGGGCCCCGGCGAAAGCACGACCAGATCAGGCTTCAACCGGTCAAAGACTTCCTCAGGCACTGGTGTACGGACTGTTGTCACAGTCGCGCCAGTCTGGCGGAAATAATTGGCCAGCGTATGCACGAACGAATCCTCGTGATCGACGAGCAGGATCGACAGTCCCTCGCCGACCCGGGCAACCGCCCGTTCTTCCGGCAGCACATTGCTCTTATGCGCATCCCGCACCGCAGCAATCATCGCGGAAGCCTTGAGTTCGGTTTCCGCCTCTTCCTCTTCCGGAATGGAATCGAAAAGCAGCGTTGCACCGGCGCGAACCTGCGCTATACCATCCTTGATACGGATGGTGCGCAGTGTCAGGCCCGTATTCATATCGCCGTTGAAATTGACCATGCCAATGGCACCGCCATACCACGCACGCGGGCTACGCTCATTCTCTTCGATAAAGCGCATGGCCCAGAGTTTTGGCGCGCCAGTCACCGTCACAGCCCATGCATGGGAGAGGAAACCGTCAAAGGCGTCCATATCCTCGCGCAAACGTCCCTCAATGTGATCCACCGTGTGGATGAGGCGCGAATACATTTCGATCTGGCGACGACCGATCACGCGCACTGAGCCCGGCTCGCACACGCGGCTCTTGTCGTTACGGTCGACGTCCGAGCACATGGTCAGCTCGGACTCGTCCTTCTTGGAGTTGAGCAGTTTGATGATCTGCTCGGAATCGGCAATCGCATCCTCACCGCGCTTGATCGTGCCTGATATCGGGCATGTCTCAATACGGCGGCCAACCACGCGAACGAACATTTCAGGCGACGCGCCAACCAGATATTCATTGTCGCCAAGGTTGATATAGAACGAATAGGGCGACGGGTTGATGGCTTTCAGACGGCGCGAGATGACCGATGGCTTGGTCTCGCAACGCTCATAGAACGTTTGCCCCGGCACCACTTCGAAGAGATCACCGCGCTTGAAGCTTTCCTTGGCCTTCTTCACCAGTTCCGCATAAACGCCGGGATTGTGATCACCGCGACCCGGAATCACGTCCGTCGGCTTGAACGCCTTGGCTTCCGTCTCACGCGACAGGCCTTCGGTGGAAGCGCCCTCAAACGCATATTCATAGCGGTCGAGCCATGCCTTGGCCGCGTGGTGGTCAACAACAAGAATTTCATCCGGGAGATAGAGCACTATATCGCGCTGATCATCCGGCCGCTTCAGCTTGTACTGGATCGGATCGAACTGGAATGCGAGGTCATAACCAAACGCGCCATAAAGACCCAGATTGGCGTCCTCTTCCGTAAAGAACAGGGCAACAATGCCGCGCAACACTGTAAATACGGAGGGAATACGCGAGCGCTCTTCTTCGGTGAACGGGCGGCTTGGCAAGGCAATTTCGAGATCAAGCTTGGTTGCACTCGCGGCGCGGACCGAAACTTCGGCAAGCGCCAAAACCGTCTTGTGAATCGGCTTCAACAACACTTCGCCGCGCTTGTTCAACGCCTCGATGGTCATGTGACGGCCATTGGAGGTGATGGCAACGGGCGGATCGATGATGGCTGTATCCCAGCGCGTATAACGACCTGGATACTCGTAGTTGGAGGAGAAAACCGCGCCGCGTCGTTCATCCAGTGCATCGACATAGCTGTCGATGGCGCTGGCATAGGCAGTCGCAATGCGTGACCGGGAAATCGTAACACCACCTGCGGTGTCGAATATTTCCACATCGCCCTCAATTCTATGCATCATCATTTCCACTCCGTTGCATTTGGCCTTGGGGGTTTTGCAGGCGGTCAAACAAAAAGGCCGCCCGGAAAACCCGTTGCGGCCCTGATCCCTTTACGTGCGTGCAAAAGGCTTGTGTGGCCGCTTTCAGCGAGCCCACCACCAACCATTTGAAATAATAACGCACGTGTTCATGGCGGTGATTGTTAGCGTCACGCGGCGGCGCTTGCAACAGCAAAAATCGCGGCCACGAAAATCGTTCAGAACAGCCCTTCGATCAAACCCTCATCGTTGAGGTGAATGCGCTCGGCCGACGGTGACTTCGGCAGGCCCGGCATGGTCATGATCTCACCGCAGATCGCAACGACGAAACCAGCACCCGCCGACAGTCTGACCTCGCGCACATGCACCACATGATTGACAGGTGCGCCGCGCAAATGCGGATCGGTCGAGAAGGAATATTGTGTCTTGGCCATGCAGACAGGCAGATGGCCATAGCCCGCCGCTTCCCACTGCCGAAGCTGCTCACGCACACTGGCATCAGCATCGGCCTCAGCACCGCGATAGATTCGCTTGACGACTGTTTCGATCTTGTCGAACAGGGAGAGTTCATCCTCGTAAAGCGGTGCAAATTGCGCCGAACCGCTTTCAGCCAGAGACACCACCTTATGCGCCAATTCTTCAATACCGGCTGATCCCTGCGCCCAGTGCTTGCATAGAATCGCTTCCGCACCGTGGGCTGCCACGAAATTCCTGATCGTTTCGATCTCGGCATCTGTATCGGCACTGAAATGATTGATCGCGACGACAACGGGTACACCGAACTGCCGAACATTTTCCATATGGCGACCAAGATTGGCACATCCGGCCTTTACAGCCGCTGTGTTCTCAAGACCGAGATCATCCTTGGCGACACCGCCATGCATTTTCATCGCACGAACCGTGGCAACGATAACGGCAGCAGCCGGTTTCAATCCGGCCTTCCGGCATTTGATATTGAAGAATTTCTCCGCTCCAAGGTCTGCACCAAAACCCGCCTCTGTCACTACATAATCCGCAAGCTTGAGCGCAGTGGTGGTAGCGACAACAGAATTACAGCCATGGGCAATATTGGCGAAGGGTCCACCGTGAACAAAGGCAGGGTTGTTTTCCAGCGTCTGCACCAGATTGGGCTGCATGGCGTCTTTCAGGAGAACCGCCATCGCCTTGTCGGCTTTGAGGTCACGCGCGTAAACGGCGGTTTTGTCGAAACGATACCCGATAATGATATTACCGAGCCGCTGCTCCAGATCGTGCAGATCGGTCGCAAGGCAAAGGATCGCCATGACTTCCGAAGCCACGGTGATGTCAAAACCCGATTCGCGCGGGAAGCCGTTGGCCACGCCGCCAAGTGACGAGGCAATGTCTCGCAGCGCGCGGTCATTCATGTCCATCACCCGCCGCCATGTTACACGGCGCGTATCGAGGTTGAGCTCATTGCCCCAATAGACATGGTTGTCGATCATGGCCGCGAGCAGATTATGGGCCGAGGTGATGGCGTGAAAATCGCCGGTAAAATGCAGGTTGATGTCTTCCATCGGAATAACCTGCGCGTACCCGCCACCCGCAGCGCCGCCCTTGATGCCAAAACAGGGACCGAGCGAAGCCTCGCGAATACAGACAATCGCCTTCTTGCCGATGCGGTTAAGACCATCGCCAAGACCAACCGTGGTTGTCGTCTTGCCTTCGCCTGCGGGTGTCGGGCTGACAGCCGTCACCAGGATGAGCTTGCCGTTCTTGGCATCCTGCTTCGAACGAATGAACTCCGCCGAGAGCTTTGCCTTGTCGTGGCCATAGGGAACGAGGTGTTCGGGATCGATGCCGATCTTCGCGCCAATCTCGAAAACCGGCTTTTTGTTTGCGGCGCGGGCGATCTCAATATCTGATTTGACGGCGGCCATCGGCATTGCTCCCTGTTTTGAATACGCCAAATAGCATCGCAGAAACGAAATGGGGATAGTGAGCAGCTCACTATCCCCAATTGCACGTTTATTTTTGCGGTTTTGCCGCTTATTCACCCATGGCGATGAGGCTGGCATTACCACCGGCAGCAGCTGTGTTGACCGACACCACCTGTTCCAGCGCAAAACGCGAGAGGTAAGACGGTCCGCCCGCTTTGGGTCCTGTGCCGGAAAGGCCTGAACCACCGAAGGGCTGTGTCCCGACGACCGCACCAATCGTATTGCGATTGACATAGACATTGCCGGTATCGAGCCGGTCGATGACCTTGGCCACGGTTGCTTCGATGCGCGTATGCAGACCGAACGTCAGGCCGTAACCTGTTGAGGCGATCTGATCGAGTACCTTGTCGAGATCCTTGGCCTTCCAGCGCACTACGTGCAGAACCGGACCAAACACTTCCTTTTCCAGCGCTTCCGCATGGTTGAGCTCAACAATATGCGGCGCGAAGAACAGGCCCTCATCCGGCGCAGCACCGGCATAGCGCACCTTCTGGCTCTTACGCATCGCGGTGATATGCGCCGAGAGCATATCGCGCTGCGCCTGATCGATGATCGGGCCGACATCAGTGGATGCCAATGACGGATCGCCAAGGGTCAACTCGCGCGCCGCACCCTCGATCATCTCAAGCATATTGTCGGCGATATCTTCCTGCAGATAGAGGATACGCAGCGCCGAGCAACGCTGACCAGCCGAACGGAAGGCCGACATGACGACATCATCGGCAACCTGTTCCGACAAGGCGGTTGCATCGACGATCATGCCATTGAGACCGCCGGTTTCAGCAATCAGCGGAACGATCGGGCCTTTCTTTGCTGCAAGCGCGCGGTTGATCGCCCAGGCCGTATCGGTTGAGCCTGTGAAGGCAACACCCGCAATATCCGCGTGCGAGGTGAGCGCCGCACCGACTGAACCATCGCCCGGAACATAGAGCACGGCATCCTTGGGCACACCGGCTTCATGCAGAAGCCGGATCGCCTCATAGGCGATGAGGGGTGTCTGTTCAGCAGGCTTGGCCACCACCGTGTTGCCAGCAGCAAGCGCTGCCGTTACCTGCCCGAGGAAAATCGCCAACGGGAAATTCCATGGGCTGATGCAGACAAATGCGCCGCGTCCGCGATGGCGCAGCTTGTTGTCCTCGCCTGTCGGCCCCGGCATGACCTTGTCAGCGGCAAACTGGCGGCGCGCTTCGGCGGCATAGTAGCGGCAGAAATCCACGGCTTCGCGAATTTCGGCAATGCCGTCATCAAGGGTCTTGCCCGCTTCACGGGAAAGAAGGTCCATCAGCAAATTGCGATTGCTTTCCAGAAGATCCCCAGCCTTTTCCAAAGCCTTGGCGCGGGTTTCAACCGGCACACGCGACCACGAAGTGAAACCTTTCTTCGCAATACCAACAGCTTTTGCGGCTTCATCGGCGGTGGCAAATACCACTGTGCCGACAGTGGAACCATTGACCGGAGAAATCACATTCTGGGCTTTGCCTGACACTTTCACGCCATCGATCAGCGGCACAGCATTAACGGTACGGGATGCCTTGGCAATTCCGGTCAAGAGTGCCGCCAGTTCCTTGCGGTCACCAAGTTCCACGCCAGCCGAATTGGCGCGCTTGCCGTAAATCTTGGCAGGCAGTGGAATATGCGGATGGCGATAGCCCTTGCCGTCATTGAGCTTTTCAGCGGGGCGCACCAGCAAGTCAGCAATCGGCACATTGCTGTCGCCAACCACTGAAACGAAAGACGAATTGGCACCGTTTTCGAGAAGGCGGCGCACAAGATAGGCCAGAAGATCGCGATAACCACCGACAGGTGCATAGATACGGCAGGCGATTTTCTCATCCTTTTCCGTAATCTGCTTGTAGAGGCTCTCGCCCATGCCATGCAGGCGCTGGAATTCAAAACCCGTTTTGTCGTCACCGGCCATTTCCAATATCATCGCAACGGTCAGCGCGTTATGCGTGGCAAATTGCGGGAATATGCGTGGGCGTGCATCGAGCATTCGTTTGGCGCAGGCCATGTAAGACGCATCAGTTGCAGGCTTGCGGGTAAAGACGGGATAATCCGGCAGGCCGCGTTCCTGCGTACGTTTTATTTCCGTATCCCAGTAAGCGCCCTTCACCAGACGCACCATCATCTTGCGGTTATGGCGGGCCGCTAGCCGGTCAATATGCTCGATCACGTCAAGCGCGCGTTTCTGATACGACTGAATGGCAAGACCAAAACCGTCCCAGCCATCAAGCGACGGATCAGCGAAAACCCGGTCGATCACATCCAGCGACAGCTCCAGACGATCCGCTTCTTCGGCGTCAACCGTGAAGTTGAGATCATAGGTTTTTGCTTTCTGCGCCAGCGCCAGAAGATCAGGCACCAGTTCAGCCATAACCTGATCATGATGGGTGGCAAGATAACGCGGGTGCAGGGCCGAAAGCTTGACCGAAATGCCCATGCGATCCGGCAGCTTCTTGTTGCCCGTAGCGCGGCCAATCGCATCGATAGCATCGGAATAGGACTTGAAGTACCCACGCGCATCCTTGCGGGTCCGGGCGCCCTCGCCCAGCATATCGAAGGAATGCCGATAGCCCTTGGCTTCGTTCGAGGCGGCGCGCTTCAACGCATCTTTGATGGTTTCACCAAGAACAAAGTGGTGCCCGAGATAACGCATGGCCTGCTTGGTGGCCGTGCGCACTGTGGGAAGGCCGATGCGCTTGACCAGTGAGGAAATTACGCCTTCCGGGGTCTCACCGGGCTTGATTACTTTGGCGGAAAGGCCCAGCGCCCAGGCGGATGCCGATACAAACCATGTATCGCCGCTTGGCTCGTGTTCCGACCATTTACCTTGCTTGAGCTTATCCTCAATCAGCTTGTCCTGCGTTGCCGCATCCGGCACACGCAACAGCGCTTCGGCAAGCACCATGAGCGCCAGACCTTCGCGAGTGGAAAGACCATATTCGCGCAGGAAATCCTCGACGCCGCCGATACCACTGGCTTCCTTGCGAATCGTGGCGATATATTTGCTGGCGCGCGCATCAATACGGCGGTTGACCTCTTCCGGAAGCGCGATGGTTTGCAGCAAAGATGCAACCAATTGCTGATCATCGACAGCATATGGCGCAGTAAAATCGTTTGAAGACGGCAATGGTCTGGTCATCAGGCTTCCCCTTATTGATTTTTCCCATATAATCTATTCCACTTGGTTCTTCTCACCAATGAAAGCTGACAAATCAGCGTAAAAAACTAAAAATACGGGGTGTTTTAGAGATGAAAAATTTAGACAGCCTTGACCGGCGCATTTTGCGCGAGCTGCAGAAGGACGGACGGCTCTCCAACACCGAATTATCCGAGCGTATCAGCCTTTCCCAAACGGCGACGACCGAACGGGTCAAGCGCCTGACAAGGGATGGCTATGTTCTTGGCTACACCGCCAGACTGTCGCCGAAAAAGCTCGACCGCGCAATGCTGGTCTTCGTGGAAATCAAGCTCGACCGCACCACGCCGGATGTTTTTGCCACCTTTGCGGCAGCGACGCGGCGCAACCCTGATGTTCTGGAATGTCATATGGTCGCCGGTGGATTTGACTATCTGATCAAGGCGCGGGTGGCCGACATGGAGCACTACAGACGCTTTCTCTCCGATGCTCTGCTCTCGCTACCCGGCGTGCGGGAAACACACACCTATGCGGTGATGGAAGAAGTCAAGGAAACAACGCATCTGCCGGTCTGATCAAGACGCAAGCCATCAGCCTTGCCGCCAGCGTTCTGAAACCGAACGCGTACCTCGATACAACTTCCCGTTCGTTGCGGAACCGGATCAACTCGATCATCAATGAAAACGTTAAGAGCTAAAGCAGCGACACCGGGCCAGCGGTGTATCGGAGAAGATTGGCTGCTCCGACTGCGGCAACAGCCTTGCTTTTAACCTTGGAGGTGTAGCAATGCGGTTTTTCAGACTGCGAAGCATCACCCTGGAAATGAAACGGATCCGGAATCACTGGCAATTGACCCTCCGGATCCAATTCATATAACAGGAAAGAGGGTGGGCGAAAGCTCGCCCTCACTCCAAGACCAAATATAGCATTTTATCCAATCAAGTCTACTTATTGTTGCAGAACCTGTTTGATATCGATCAGATTGGAACGCACGCGCAGAATATAAAAACCCATGGTTGTCAAATGGTTGGGCAACAACCAGCCACCCTCGCTGCCATTGGCGATAATCCACGGCCGGATGTTGAGCGCTGAACGCAACTGTCCGTCCATGCCATCCCACAGCGGTGTCAGATGCTTTTCCTGCAGGACCTGCTTGAAATCAACCTGCGCCGCATTCATCAGGCCGTAATAGGCATAAAGCTGGCCATAAGCGAACCAGAACCGGTCATCGGCACGGGTATCGAACCAGCCATAATTGTTGTTCTCGGAGCGATCCTTCAAGATAGCCGAAGTTGCACCGATATCATTGGCGATACGGTCAATGAACTGGATGAGATTGTCGGCGCGCGCATCAAAGATGGCGTTGCAGGTTTCAAGCTTGGAGTTAAACGTCCTGAGGTCTTTGACTGCCGAGCGATAATAGCTTGGCGTTGGAGTCTTCGGACCAAACGGGCTGAACCCGAAATACCATGAATCCTCGGTGAATTGCAGGTTGCCACGTGCCTTCTGCAGGTCGCCATCGATCTGCGATGTACCACGGACGCGGCCGAGTGTGTCGACAAGCTCAACAGCCGTACGCCGGACAGCCGAATTGATACCGCGCTGGAAGGCCGCCTTGTTGTCGAGGAACGGCGTATCATCCCACGACATACCGAAGAAACCCATCTTGAACAGCAGCATGGATGAAATCCAGGCGTTCTGGTTCACGTTGAAATCGGTAAGGTCAGCCGTGACCTCGACCACCGCAGACCGGGCACAGGTCTTGGGTGCCGTTTCAGCCGCCTGCGCGGGAACAGGCTCACCGGCCGCCACTTCGCGCTTTTCAAAATTATAGGCCGCGACGTAATCCGGGTTAAAATTGGTCCAGACCTGAGTGACCCAGAAGAAATAGCCATACAGCCCTATCCAGAGGATCACCAATGCGCCAACAACTGTCTTCAATATCCAGCCGCGCTGCGTGTACCAGCTTCCCAGCCACATGAACGGCCATAGGACGATACCGACCGCATAACCGATGCCGCGTCCGATCAGGTAAAAAATCCGGCTGAAGAAATTAATCACGGGGTCGAGCATTGTGCATCCTTGTTAGGAGGTGAGACCGTAGAGCCGTTTGCGCAGCCCTTCCTTGTCCTTCAAATAGGTTGTTTTGAGTATATCGACAACGTGTTCCTGATAGGTGGGGCTCCATTTGGTGTAATCGGCATAGAACCCCTGCTTGTTGAAGACATAGCGCGAGAGAAAATCCCACGGCACAAAATCGCTGATCAACTGATTGACCAGCCAGGCATCGGAGTGGCGCGGCAATGCCCGCACAACCAGAAAGCGGCGCGCCGGATCAATCTCGGACAGATTGATTTGTCCGGTCTGGGCGATTTCGCGTTTGACCGCATTCAGGAACGGCCATGTCCCATCATGATTGATCAGGCTCGCATTGGCGTGAATCCACGTCTGCAACCAGATGCGGTCGATGCCAGTCAGATTGCGCTCCGGTTCAAGAGTCTGGATGAGATGGCGGATGATCATCTCGCCGCGATTTTCAAGATAGCCTGACTGTTCGACCCATGAGCCACGCGGCAATTCGATACGGCCCGTCGAGGATAGAAACTGGAAGACCTGATCGGCGTCCTTGATGGAGATGTAATTCACCTGCCAGGGGCGTGAGCGCCGAAAGCCCGGCGCAGCTGGATCGCCGATGACCGTGGTCGTATTGTCATCGACAAAGATGTAGATGCCGCCGAAATGGCTGGTCCAGAAGGCCTTGTGGCGAAAGATTACCTTGTCAGGCACCAGCGAGTTCTCGCGGATATCACCAGTAACCTTGGCAAGCTCCACCATACGGTTCAGCACATCATTATCGCGCCATGTGTTCGGTTCATTCTGAAGCCGGTCCACCAGCAGGCGCAATTCCGCCGCCTGCCCCATGACATTCTCAGCCGAAAGGACACGAAATTCGACCTGATTGATCGACAGCAGGTCTTCAATATCATTGACAACAGAAACGCTATCTTCGATCTCGCCGTAAATCACATCCTTGATCGTCAAGGCGTTGATCGCGCGCGCATTGCTGTTGAAGAATTCGTACATCAACTGCGATGTATTGGAGAATTGTGTGTGAACCACCGGCAAGGTGGCCTGGTCAGGCGTGAGAATGATAAATCGCCTGTTGACGCCATTGGGATCAAGATAAGACGCATCTTTCAGCTCGGTGGCAATCTCAGGAGAGAAACCGGTCCGATCGATCTCGAAGGTCTTCAGGTTCGTTGCCTTGAACCCGAACGCCGTCAGCGCGCGGTTGTAGCGCTCGATCAAATGCGGCTGATCAACAGTCAGAAGACGCCCGTAAATCAGCTCGTTTTCGTAGAGAAGGTCCATCAGGCGTCCCACTGCCCCTTGGCTTTCAAGTCTTCCACTTGCTTGATTGCCCGTTCGCGCAGACGCGCATCGCGGACAATCTTCTCAACGGCGGCATCGTCGGACTTATCGGCATAGCGGAATTCCGAATCCGCGTAGCGATTGGTTTCCTGCAAAACCATTTCCACGGTGAAAGGCTTGCGCAGCTCTTCAACCATCGCCTTTTTCTCATCATAGGGCTTGTGCATGAAGCTTTCGGGTTTTTCGAACCATTCATCCGGCAGCTCGATATCCATCGCCCGCATCTTGATGGCATCGGTAACGTTCTTGATCGCGCGGCCGGTAAAGCGAGGCTCGCGCTCCTTGATCATGTGCAGATAGGTGCCGATATCAGCGAGCGTTTCCGGCTCACCATTTTCGTCAATGAAGCGCTCATAGACAAGCTTCAACCCATCTTCCTGCGGCTTCGACAATTGATCATAGGCGGTTTCAACGGCCCGCTCGATCTGCTGATCCTCGAACAGCTTGTGCTCGCCAAGCGGAATCTTGTGGTTCTTGCCTGCGAGCAATGCGAAAATATCGATATAATCGTTGCGCGTCTGCGGGCCATCAACCAGCCAGCGGGCACCGGCGCGCTGCCGTAATGCATCATCCACATTTTCAGGATAGTTGGAGAACATGCCGAAAGAACAATTGCCGCGCACCACGGTCGAAGCCCCGGCAAAGGCTTCCATCAGCACGCCGGTGATTTCCTGCTGCCCGGCAGATGCACGGTCGTCGGATCGCCGCGCTGCTACCTGATCAATATCATCGATGGTTCCAAAACCGATGATGCGCGGATTGAGCACGTTGTTGACGAACTGACGGCAGTTCTGTCCGGATTTGCCCTGATAGGATGAAATCTGGTCGACACCGAAATTCTCATAGTGGAAGGCATAGCCTGCCACCTGACAATAATCATTGACGAGACCGGCAATCATCTGGATCAGCGTCGTCTTGCCAGTGCCCGGCGCGCCGTCGCCAATGAAGGTGAACAGAAACCCGCCCAGTTCCACAAAGGGATTGAGCTGCCGGTCAAAATCATAGGCCATCAGCATTTTGGACAGTTTCAGGGCCTGATATTTGGCAATGTGGTTGCCGACGACTTCTTCGGGTTTGCGGAAGGTCATAACAAGCGGCGTGCGCTTCTTGCCCGGCGCTACATCAAAACCATCAAGCGTGAAATCATCGCTGTCGAGCCGCAGATGTGTGTCTTCGAAACTGCCCAAGCCATCAAAACGGCCCTTGCGTTGCAGCAGCCCTTCGATGGCCGCAGCGGCATAGGCTTTTGCCCGTGCCAGCATGGTCTGTTCGTCGGCAGCCCCGGCAATCGCCCGATCAAGTCCGCCAATGACAGATTTCAGCGCATCCTGCGCCGTATCGAAATTAAACTCCGGTGCTTTGATATCATTGGCAGCCTGCGTGTCCGCTTCAATGAGCTGTGACAGATAGGCGGCAAGCGCAAAGGCCGATACATAGGCGGCGGCCGACAGCAGCTTCTTGAAATGCGCAGCCTCTTCCCCTTGCAGCGGGGCGGAGGCATTGCGTGCCATCAGGTTCTCGAGGTCGCTCTGACGTGCGAAAACATCGGCCACCGCAAGCGCAACAGCAACGCCGCGGCGGGCGCGAAAGAGCAGTGTGTGCTGGGCAATGGACAGCATCTGATCATCCGGGCGCACGGCCTGAATTGTCTTGGTCAGATCCACTTCGCGGGTGGAACGCAAACCGCCTGTTGAGACCGTCGACACGAACCGGCGCCCCGTGCCGGCAATTTCCGTCCCGGATTTGGCATCGCCTGTTTCAAGCACGACAAAGCGTGTCACCATGGCCTGCGCCACCGGCAGATGCTTGGTGATGTCCTTCTCGTCAATGGTGGTCAAACCGACATCCATGATCGTGCTCCCCTAAATGTCGCTGATGACCTGCCCATTGGACAGGATGTGGGTTTTGAAACCGCTGAAAATACGGGTCGCCTCACCCGAAGCATAAAGCGCCTGATAGGCTTCATGTGGCACAAGCGCATGCTGCTCATAGCTGCTGACACCCTGCCGCGCCGCTTCGAGATCATCCGTATTGATATAGAATTCCTCACGCGAAGGCTCCGAGGACCAGAGGCCACGCTTTCCCGGCCGCTCAGCCTTGGAGAAAACTTCCTGCATGGTCCAGGTCAGAAGCCAGGCATCTTCAGGCTTGCGCACGCGTTCAAGCACGTCCGCCACCTTCTGATTATGCTCGGTGATACCAGTTGTGTAGAACGGGCCGAGCACCACACGCCGCAATTGCTTGGGGTGGAGTTCAGGAAAATCAGTATCGAGACTTGTCGCGATGGTTATTGGCGACAGTGAATAGGCCGAATTCTTCGCAGCGAAATCATCAAAACGGCGCGCCAGCTCCGGATTGAGCAACCCGCCAACCGGCAATGGAATCCTGACCTTTGGATTGAGCTTGCCATCCTCGCCAACGAGGGTCTTCACGAGATCATCAGACGAGTCCTCGATGATTGCCATATAAATCAGCGGCAGGTTGGACGCGCCGTCAAACGCCCCCCAATGCACCACGTAGAGCGGTCGCATGGTTTTTGGATTGACCGAAACACGAATGGTCACCGGGAGGATGAAGGGAGAAAACACCTCGCCCTGCTCAACGGTTTCCAGATAAATCCGCTCAGCCATGGATTTTTGCAGGTCACGCGGGAATTCACGATGCCGCAGAATGAAATCCGCCATCTCGCTGCGCAAAGCCGTCGCAGGCGGAATGGCAGCAAGCCGGGCTTTCGTGTCCTTCTTGTCGTTTTCCAGTTCCAGCACGTTCTGGAAAACCGGAAAGCCGCTTTCTGCGCGCGAAATCTGAAACCGGTCGGTAAAGCCGATCCGGTTCCGCCAGCATTCAAAGGAGGCCTCCAGCCGCCGCAAATATTCCGATACGGTCTGTGCAACAAGATCGTGCTTATAGAGCGGCGACTGCTGGTTATTCAGAAATATATCCAGCCCGTCCAGTGCAGCACGTATCGCACCGAAATAGCGTTCGGCGGCTGTCAGGTCAGCATTCTCGGTCATGCATTAGCTCTGCACGTAATCAGCAGCGTTATGCTTCTTCAAGACTTCCGAGAACCGGCGTGAGAACGCATCATCAGCCAGCTTTTTGCGGCGCTGGATATCCTGCGTGCTGACCATGTTCTTCTCATGCATTTCGAGAAGATCGCCAATATGCTTCTGTGCAGCAGCACCAACACCGGCCATGGTCTCCTCAGCCGCCGTATCGACCCGGCTGCCGAGCGTGTTGATCTTGTGCGCGACATCCTGCTGGGCAGCGGTTTTCAATGAGTCTTCCAGTGCCTTGTAGAGCACAATGCGCTGTTCCGTATCGATGGAGAGCTTGTTGATCAGGGTGCTTTGCGCCGCAATCTGGTTGTTGAGCGAGTCAACAAAGGTCTGGAACATGGATGTGTAGCGTTCCAATGTCTGGCTTTCGGCCAAAAGCTCCTGCTCCTTCGCCTGACGCTCATTATACTCAGTTGCGAGTTTCGAGCGTTCACCTTCCAGTCCAGCACGGGTGCCCTGATCAGTGGAGGCGGCAATACGGTTTTCGATGTCGAGCAGCAGCGGGTTCAATTCCTCAATGCGCTTTTGCGTGGCTTCCAGCGATGCGACCGTCGTCTTGCGACGTTCAATTACGTTGGCAAGGCTGGCTTCCGATGTTTTGTAGCGCGCGTCGAGAACGGTTTTCTGTTCTTTGAGGATACCGACAATACGATCAGACTTGGAAAGCAGTTCCTGCAAATTGCCGGCAAGCGACATGTTGCGCACGCGGTCAGTGCGCAGGCGCTGCATCTTGTCTTTGGAGAAAACACCAACCAGCTTTTCCCAGCCGGAATAGCTTTTCATGCTTTCAAATTCGGAACCGAAAACATTGGTCGCATCTTCAAGCCCAATGATCAGGTCGGCAATATTGCCTTCCATCACCTTCTGCTGACGCAAGACATCATCGATTCGGGCATTTTCGATATCGAAATCAGGATTGCCAATCTTGGCATCCGCCTTGGCGAATTTGTCGAGAACGACGCTGGATTGGTCAATTTTCGTCCGCATCTCATTGACCATATTGCGGGTCTTTTCGATCTCGGTATCAAAGCTCTGCAAACTCGCCATTCGTGTCTCCCCTGAATGCCCAGAATAATTTATGTGTTATCTGCCGTCTGAATATAGACACGGCATTTAACGAAAAAAAGCCTGTAGAAAAATGACAGGCAATATTAGATTGAAATGAGGCTAGTGATCCGAAGCGATCCGCCCGGTTTCTTCTTCCCAGTGCTTGCGGCAAAGCGAAACATAAACGGATTTTTCAATCGAAACCTGATCGCCTTCGACAATAGCCTTTCCTGCCGAATCGTGCCGGACCACCATGGTCGCTTTCGAGCCGCAATGACAGATGGTCCTGATTTCGCGCAATGTATCGGCAATCGCCAGAAGCTCGGCTGAACCCGGAAACAGCTTGCCCTGAAAGTCGGTGCGAAGGCCAAAGCACATGACAGGCAGATGCAGCCTGTCAGCCACGCGCGCCAACTGCCATACCTGTTCCCTGGTCAGGAACTGCGCTTCATCGACGAAAACACAGCTCAGCGCATTCTCACCGTGCGCCGAGGCAATCCATTCGAACAAATTGTCCTCGTCGCGATAAAGCTCCGCAGCAGCGGTCACGCCAAGACGTGAAGAAATCACGCCAACGCCGTTTTCCGCATAATGGCCCGCGGTGAACATCATCGTTCGCATGCCGCGTTCCTGATAATTGTACGATGCCTGCAAGAGCATGGTGGACTTGCCGGCATTCATGGTCGAGTAGCTGAAATAGAGTTTTGCCATATCCGGGTTTAATCAGACTTAGGTCTAAGCTTGAAGCCTCTTGCCCGATGAAGGTGCAACTTTTACCGGAATATCAACAACTGTCGCGAATTGACCGGATTTATGCGCGGCTATGCTTGAACCCCTTCGAAATTGGTGATTGGTTCATGCTCTTAACAGCCGGTAGAAAACCGGAGAGGGAGAACAATCGATGAAAATGTTGACCAAACTCACTGTTTCACTGGCTCTCACACTCGCTGCGGGCACCGCTTTTGCCGCCGAGCCCGAGAGTTGCAAGTCCGTTCGATTCGCCGATGTCGGCTGGACCGACATTACCTCCACCACCGCAGCGGCAAGCGCCGTGCTCAAGGGATTGGGCTATTCCACGGATACAAAAGTCCTGTCAGTTCCGGTGACCTACGCTTCGCTTGGCAAGAAGGACATTGATGTATTTCTCGGTAATTGGACACCCAGCATGGCGGCGGACCTTAAGCCCTATCTGGACAACAAGACCGTCGAAGATCTCGGCCCCAACCTGACTGGCGCAAAGTACACTCTGGCCGTACCGCAATACCTCTATGATAAGGGCCTGAAAGACTTCAAGGATATCGTCAAATTCAAGGATGATCTTGGCGGCAAGATCTACGGCATCGAGCCGGGTAATGATGGTAATCGCCTGATCCTCGACATGATTTCCAAGGACGCTTTTGGTCTCAAGAGCTTTGAAGTTGCTGAATCATCCGAGCAGGGAATGCTTGCGCAGGTGGCCAAGCAGTCGAAAACCAAGGGGCCGATCGTTTTCCTTGGCTGGGCGCCTCACCCGATGAACACCAATTTCAAAATCCAGTATCTCTCCGGTGGTGATGATTTCTTTGGACCTGATTTTGGCGGCGCAACAGTTCACACCAATGTTCGCTCCGGCTACATGACCGAGTGCCCGAATGTTGGCAAACTTCTGACCAATCTCAAATTCGACCTGAAAATGGAAAATGAGATCATGGGAAAGATTCTTGACGATGGCGAAGATGGTCCGAAGGCGGCTTCCGAATGGCTGAAAGCCAATCCTGCTGTTCTCGATACCTGGCTTGCTGGTGTTACGACAGTTGACGGTAAAGACGGTCTGCCAGCTGTCAAAAAATCTCTCGGTCTCTAAGACCTGCCAATCATACCGTCCGGCGCATCCGCCGGGCGGTTCTTTCGCTTGATGCTGCAACCGACAGAGGAATTTTCGCTTGGACTGGCTAACACAAGACAAGATTCCGGTAGGCAAGACGGCAAAAGCCGTCGTCGACTGGCTCACGAACAATTTCGCCGGGTTTTTCGATGGGCTCGCCTATGTCATGCAGTCGTTCATCGACGGGCTCATGTTCGTTCTGAAATATCCGCATCCGCTGATCATGGTCGCCATTTTTTCCGCGATCGCCTATGCACTCAGGCGCTCGATTGCCGTGACACTGCTCACACTGTTCGGCTTTCTCTTCATTCTCAATCAGGGCTACTGGAAGGAAACGATGGAGACCCTGACGCTGGTTCTCTCCTCCTGCATCCTGTGTATGGGCATCGGCGTGCCCGTTGGCATTATTGCGGCGCATAGGCCGAAATTCTATTCGGCCATCCGCCCCGTGCTTGATCTCATGCAGACGCTGCCAACCTTCGTCTATCTGATTCCGGCTATTGTCTTCTTCGGGATCGGCATGGTTCCCGGCTTGATTGCAACAGCAATCTTTGTGCTTCCCGCCCCGATCCGGTTGACGCATCTTGGCGTTTCTTCGACACCCCAACATCTGGTCGAGGCAGGCGAGGCCTTCGGCGCATCGTCACGCCAGTTGTTGTGGAAGATTGAGCTTCCCTATGCCATGCCGCAAATTCTGGCCGGTCTGACCCAGACCATCATGCTGTCGCTTTCCATGGTGGTTATTGCGGCACTGGTCGGCGCTGACGGCCTCGGCGTTCCGGTTGTCCGCGCGCTCAATTCCGTTAATACGGCGCTTGGTTTTGAAGCAGGCCTTGTCATCGTGGTTGTCGCCATCGTGCTCGACCGTATCTTCCGTCCCGGCAAGGAGCCAGGTGAATGACCGCGATTACACTCGAAAACGTTTGCATCATTTTCGGCAAAAAGACCGAGGGCGCGCTGTCGCTGGCCGATCAGGGCAAAAGTCGCTCTGATATTCAGGCGGAAACCGGCCATGTGCTTGGCGTCCACAATTGCTCGATCACCATCGCCGAAGGTGAAATTCTTGTGCTGATGGGCCTGTCGGGTTCAGGTAAATCCACACTTCTGCGCGCAATCAATCGCCTTAACCCGATTTCGCGCGGATCGGTTGTCGTGCATCACGGCGGGCGCTCTGTTGATGTCGGCAAAGCCGACAAGAACACGCTACGCGATCTGCGCAAACACCTTGTCTCCATGGTGTTCCAGCAGTTCGGTTTGCTGCCCTGGCGCACGGTGGAAGAGAATGTCGGTTTCGGCCTCGAACTCTCAGGCGTTTCCAAGGAAGAGCGTGCGGAAGCGGTCGAACAGCAGCTGGCTCTCGTCAATCTGAAGGACTGGGCCAAGCGCAAGGTCGGTGAACTCTCCGGCGGCATGCAGCAGCGCGTTGGCCTTGCCCGAGCCTTCGCGACAGGCGCACCGATCCTGCTCATGGACGAGCCATTCTCGGCGCTTGATCCGCTCATTCGTACCCGTCTGCAGGATGAGTTGCTCAGCCTGCAGGAACGCTTAAAGAAAACCATCGTCTTCGTCAGTCACGATCTCGATGAAGCCATGAAAATCGGCAACCGCATCGCCATCATGGAAGGCGGCCGCATCATCCAGTGCGGCACGGCGCAGGACATCCTGCTCAATCCTGCCAATGATTATGTCGCGGATTTCGTCGCCAATATGAATCCGCTTGGCGTGCTGACAGCCGGTGATATCATGGTCCCGCTCGATCGTACCCGCTCTGCGGCCAACCGCCCCTTCGCGGCCACAGCACGGCGCGATACCCCTGTGCGTCAGGTTATGCAGGCCGTATCAAAGAACGGCGGCGATGTAGGTATCGTTGAGAATGGTGCCATTCTCGGCATGATCTCGGCCGATGACATCGTACGGGGCCTACTAAAGCATCAGAGAAACTAGCTTCGACCATCTCTACAGTACGACAGATTACACCATATTGATGGTGTGATTTACATCGTTTTTTGATGGTGGTATGTTCATGGTGCAAGCGAAAAATCTTGTCGCGCGGCGAGTCTTTGTTGATCAGGATATATTTACCGAATTTGTTGTCTGGCTTGTACCGAAACCCTTGAGAGGTAGCCTTCATAATTATAAATACCGCTTCGCCTTGGTTGCCAATAATGTGTGTGTGTTGAGATATGACAACGAAGCAGGAAAAGGCGACCATAAACATGTAGGAGAAACCGAGGTTTCCTATAGGTTTTCGACGATCGAGGCACTACTCGCGGATTTCAAAAGTGATGTAGAAAGGTGGCTCCATGAAAACAATCGTGTTTAAGGTTCAGACGCTGGCGTCTGTGCTTGATGACGTTGAGATCGCATGGAATACCGGTGAGGCAGATACCACACCCCAGTTCAGTTTCGTCACATGGGAAGTCATGCATAAAATCCTGTCGCCGAAGCGATTGAACATCATAAAGGTGATGGCCAGTGCTGGCCCTTTGAGCATTCGGGAGATTGCTCGCCGCGTTGAACGGGATTTCAAAGGCGTTCATCTGGACGTTACGCTGCTTTTGAATGCTGGAATCATCCACAAGACTGACGAGGGTAAGGTGATTTTTCCCTACGACAAGATTCACGTCGATTTCAAGATTTCAGCGGCGGCTTAAGCAGAGCAATACACCCTACCCGTTCTCTTCATCCTCATCCTCACCGGCCTTGTTGGCCGGTTGCCACGCATGCGGCGTCACCTTCTTCTGCGTGTTTGAATCGGTGAATATCCACCAGCCGGCGTCAGTCTCGTCCCACTGACCACCGGTCGCCTTCAGGCGATCAAGCGAACGGTATTGCGCGAGGGATTCGTTTTCCTGTCCGTCCTCATCTTTCCAGAAGACCTGAACCTTGCTGCCGTCTTTCGGGGCAGTTGCGATTGGCTGACGTCCGCTCATGATACTTCCTCCCTGCAAATCTGTTGTGCGTGATTTGTGGTCCGTGGTTCGACAAGCTCACCATGAGGGAGAGGGGTGATGCAACGCTAATCGCAAAGATTGCAAAATTAGCCCCCCCTCACCCTGAGCCTGTCGAAGGGCGAACCAGAAACCCACGCAACGCACAATTCTGCCACCAGCAAAATCAGGCAGCAGCTTTTTTCTTCTCCAACCGCGCCCGGATGCTGGCGACATCAGACTTTGGCGTGGCCGCAAACAGCGTCTTGGTATAGCTGTGCTGTGGATTTGAGAACACTTCCTCGCGCGTGCCATACTCGACCACTTCACCATAATACATCACCATCACCTCATCGGCGATGTAGCGCACCACGGACAGGTCATGGCTGATGAACACATAGGTCAAGTTGAACTCGTCCTGCAGATCCGCCAGCAGGTTGAGGACCTGCGCCTGCACCGAAAGATCGAGCGCCGAAACCGGCTCGTCCAGTACCAGCAGGCTTGGGCTCATCATCAACGCGCGAGCAATGGCAATACGCTGGCGCTGACCACCGGAGAACATATGCGGATAGCGGTTGTAGTGCTCGGGACCAAGCCCGACCTTGACCAGCATCTGCATGGCAAGCTCGCGCCGTTCAGCAGCGGTCTTGTTGGTGTTGAGCAAAAGCGGCTCACCCAAGACTTCACCGATCTTCTGGCGCGGGTTCAGCGATCCATAGGGATTCTGGAAAATGATCTGCACCTTGCGGCGCATTTCCGGTGTTACCCTATCCTTGGCGATGTTGATGGGCTTGCCATCAATCAGCAATTCGCCTTCAGACTGCGGATCAATCAGCGTCAGGATGCGGCCCAGTGTTGACTTGCCACAACCACTCTCGCCAACAATGGCGAGGGTCTTGCCCTTTTCCAGCGTAAAGCTAACGCCCTTGACCGCACGTACAGTCTTGGGTTTGCCGAACAGGCCACCACCAACGTGATAATCACGGACGATATTGCGTCCTTCAAGAACGATCTCGCTCATGATGCTGCTCCTGCATTGGCGGCTTCGTTCTTCATAAAGTCTGCCACGGTCGACAGGCGGTCGCCCGTCGCGTTTTCCGGCAAGGCAGACAGAAGGGCACGCGTATATGGACTTTTGGGCGTTTCAAACAGCGAAAGCACGTCGGCTTCCTCCATTTTGCGCCCCTTGTACTGAACGATCACGCGATCAGCGGTTTCAGCAACAACGCCCATGTCGTGGGTGATCATGATCAGACCCATGCCGTGCTTGGCTTGCAGGCTGACCAGCAGGTCGAGAATCTGCTTCTGGATCGTCACGTCGAGCGCTGTGGTCGGCTCATCAGCAATCAGCAGCTTTGGATTGCAGGCGATGGCAATGGCAATCATGACGCGCTGGCACTGGCCGCCGGACATCTGGTGCGGGAACGAATTCAGCCGTTCCTCCGGTGTCGGAATACCAACCTGCTGCAACAGCTCGATGGCGCGCTTGCGCCGGGCCTTGCCATCCATTTTCATATGGAAACGCAAAACTTCTTCCAGCTGAAAGCCAACCGTAAAGCACGGATTGAGGCTTGCCATCGGCTCCTGAAAAATCATCGCCACGTCGCGGCCAACAATTTCCCGGCGCTGTTTGGTGCTCATGGTCAGCATGTCATGACCGTTGAAAACCATTTTGTCGGCAGTCACAGTTGCGGTCTTCGGCAACAGGCCCATGACGGCAAGCATGGCCACTGATTTACCCGAGCCGGACTCGCCTACGATGGCCAATACTTCGCGTGCTTCAACGTGAAGGTCGATCCCTTGCACCGCCATGAACTGGCCGGAACTCGTGTCGAACCCAACCGAGAGATTCTTGATTTCAAGCAGAGCCATGATCTCAGCTCCTCTTCAGTTTGGGATCGAGGGCGTCGCGCAAACCGTCGCCAACGAGATTGATTGCAAGCACAGTAATCAGGATTGCGAGACCGGGGAATGTGACAACCCACCAGGCGCGCAGGATGAATTCGCGTGCTTCCGCCAACATCGTACCCCATTCTGGTGTGGGCGGTTGTGCGCCCATGCCAAGGAAGCCAAGCGCAGCCGCTTCAAGAATGGCATTGGAGAACGACAGCGTTCCCTGCACGATCAACGGTGCCAGACAGTTCGGCAGGATCGTCTTGAACATCAGACGTATATGGCCAGCACCGGCAAGCTTTGCGGCAACCACATATTCGCGGTTCTTTTCGCTCATCACGGCAGCACGCGTAAGGCGCGCAAAGTGTGGTTGCAGAACCAGCGCAATGGCAATCATCGCGTTAAACAATCCCGGTCCAAGAATTGCCACCAGCACGAGTGCCAGAAGCAGCGGCGGGAAAGCGAGAATGATGTCCATAATGCGCATGATCAGCGCATCAACCCAGCCACGGAAATAGCCGGCAAGCACGCCAAGGATCACGCCCGTGACCATGGAAAGCGTTACGACGATCAGACCGATGAACAACGAGAAGCGCGCGCCATAAATCAGACGTGACAGCAAATCACGGCCAACGGCGTCGGTACCCAGCAGAAATGTCGAATTACCGCCTTCCTGCCATGCGGGTGGTGTCAGCAGCGATTCGCGAAACTGTTCATATGGCGCATGCGGAGCGATGAACGGCCCGAGGATTGCGACAAGTACCAGAAAAATCAGAGTGACAAGCCCGATAACAGCGCCCTTGTTAACGCTGAAATAGAACCAGAATTCCGTGAACTGGCTCATGCGGCCCGATGAAGGGGCGGCGGTGAGCGTTACGGGAGGGGAAACTTCGTTAGTCACGGTTCCTCACTTTACGCGGATACGCGGGTTGACGACCGCATAGAGCAGATCGACAATCAAATTGACGGTCATGACGATGAGCGCGACCAGCATAAGGCCACCCTGAACGACGACGTAATCACGCTTGGCGATAGCATCGATCATCCATTTGCCGATACCCGGCCACGAGAAGATCGTCTCGGTCAGGATGGCACCGGCCATCAGCAGACCCATTTGCAGACCAATCGTCGTGATGACGGGGATCATGGCATTACGCAGCGCATGAATGCCGATGACACGCTTCGGGGCAAGGCCCTTGGCGCGCGCTGTACGCACATAATCCTCACCCAGCACTTCCAGCATGGCAGAACGTGTCTGGCGGGCGATAACCGCAAGCGGAATCGTCCCAAGCACGATCGTCGGCAGGATAAGGTGCGAGAACGCAGACTTGAATGCGCCCTTCGGACCTGAAATCAGGCTGTCGATCAGCATGAAGCCAGTTGTCGGCTTGAAGAAATAGACCAAATCCATCCGGCCCGAAACTGGCGTCCAGTGCAGAATACCGGCGAACAAGATAATGAGCAGAATACCCCACCAGAAAATCGGCATGGAATAACCGACCAGTGCAATACCCATGCTGAGCTGGTCGAAGATCGAACCACGCTTGACGGCGGCAAAGATGCCTGCAGGAATGCCGATGATGACGGCAAACAGCATGGCGCAGATGCTCAGTTCAAGCGTTGCCGGAAAGAGTGATAGAAAGTCGGCAAGGACCGCGCGTTTGCTGGCGATCGACGTGCCAAAGTCCCCGTGAAAGATATTCCACAGAAACGAGAAATATTGCTCCCAGATCGGTCTGTTGAAGCCAAACTGCTCCATCAGCATCTGGTGGCGTTCCGGCGTCATGCCGCGTTCGCCTGCAAGCGCAATGATGGGATCGCCGGGAAGCAGGCGGATGAAGATAAAGGCCACAAAGCTGATACCAATAAATGTCGGGATCAGCAGCAGCACTCGTGAAGCGATATATCGGAACATGGTAACCTAATAAAAAGCGGTACCGGCCGAAGCCGGTACCGCGAGGAGTGATTTACTCGGTGATGTCAACATCGGCGAAGTTGTGAACGCCGAACGCGCTTTGCACGTAACCGGTCACATTCTTCGTCGTAACATCGGTTACCAACGAGTGCGCCAAGGTAGCCCATGGTGCTTCACGCTTGAAGATAACCTGAGCCTGTTCGTAAAGCTTGGTGCGTTCAGCCTGATCGGCAGTCACAGCAGCCTTGTCGATGAGCGCGGTGAACTCCTTGTTGCACCATGCGGTACGGTTGGCCTGACCAACAGCCTGGCACGAAAGCAGTACGGCCAGGAAGTTGTCCGGATCACCATTGTCACCGGTCCAACCGAGAATGACGGCACCGTCATGCTTTGGATCGGACGCGCGCTTCAGGTATTCCTGCCAATCGTAGCTGACGATTTCGACCTTCACACCAACCTTGGCAAAATCGGACTGCAGAAGTTCTGCGGTACGGCGGCCATTTGGCATGTAAGGGCGTGCAACCGGCATTGCCCAGATCTTCATCGACAGATTCTTGACGCCAGCCTTTTCGAGAGCCTTCTTGGCCGCTTCAGGATTGTATTCGTCATCCTTGATGGCCTTGTCATAGGACCACATTGTCGGCGGGATCGGATTAACAGCCGGTGTGCCCTGACCCAGATAGACAGCGTCTACAATAGCCTTCTTGTCGATGGCCATGTTGAGCGCCTTGCGCACTTCCGGCTTGTCGAAGGGTGCCTGTGTCGTGTTGTAACCAAGGTAAGCAATATTCAGGCCCGGCTTCTGAATGACCTTCAGATTGGCATCGGCCTTGAGGCCAGCCACATCAGCCGGATCAGGATAGATCGTGATGTTGCATTCACCGGCCTTGATCTTCTGCACGCGCACGGCAGCATCCGTGGTTACAGCAAAAATCAGGTTGTCGACCTTTACCTTGCCCTTGAAATAGCCCGGGTTGGCTTCGTAGCGGATGGCTGTGTTCAGCTGATAATCAACGAACTGGAACGGTCCGGTACCAACAGGCTGTTCATTGAACTTCTGCGGTGTACCGTCAGCCTGTAGCTTGTCGGCATATTCCTTCGATACGATCGAGGAAAAATCCATCGCAAGACCTGCAAGCATAGGGGCGCTTGGCTTGTTCAGCGAAATCTTGACAGTCAGGTCATCGACCTTCTTGACTTCCTTGATCAGCTTGGGGAAGTCCATGCTTTCAAAATATTCGTAGGTGGCGCCATCAACATATTTGGCCCACTTGCTGCCTTCCTTCTGACGCTCGAACGAGAAAACGACGTCATCAGCATTCATATCGCGGGTTGGCGTGAAAAAGCTGGTTGTCTGGAACTTGACGCCCGGACGAAGTTTGAATGTGTATTCAAGACCATCATCGGAAATCGTCCAGCTCGCTGCCAGGCTTGGCTCGACTTCGGATGTACCCAGCTTGAATTCAACAAGCTTGTTGAAGACAGCCTGTCCGGTCGCATCAAGCGTTTCACCGCCGGTATAAAGTGCTGGGTCGAAACCGCCGGGAGCAGCTTCAGAGCAGAACACGAGATTTTTCGCCGAGGCTCCACCTGCCATCAGCCCACCCGTCAACATTGCAAGCGCTGTCGCCGCAAGGAATTTCTTGTAGGTCTTCATTTTTCCACCTTCAGAGGTTTTTTGTGTTGCCGGCCCCCTTGCCCGCAACCGAGGTTGCATGGAAGCCTTTGCAATGTCGCAATGCAAGCAGATTTATTCGCAGTCAACCTTCCAGCGGGCGAAGAATTGAAGATTCTGGGGAAATTTTTTAACAAAGCCACAAAAATAGCGAAATTCACTAAATGTGGCGGCCTGAACTTTTGTTATGCATTGTTTATAAATCAACATATTCTTGCATCGCGGGTGCCCTTCCCTCGCTTGGAGAGCAAATATCGGCTGGATCAAGTCCCAAACTCGTGCCAGAAGACTTGAAAACCAGCGAGGAGACGCATTGTGAATATTCAGGGCCAAACAGCGATTGTAACGGGCGGCGGGTCCGGCCTGGGAGCAGCCACGGCGCGCGCACTGGCGGAAAAAGGCGCGAAAGTTGCACTTTTTGACATTAATCTTGATGCAGCGCAAAAAGTGGCCAGCGAAATTGGTGGCTTGGCTGTCGCCTGCAATGTCTCCAGCGCCGACGACGCGCAGCGAGCTGTCGCCCATGTCGCAGACAAGCTGGGCACGACGCGAATCCTCGTTAATTGCGCCGGTATCGCCAATGCCGGACGGATTGTTGGCCGTGACGGTCCGCACGATCTTGAGCTTTACCGCCGTGTCATCGAAGTCAATCTCATTGGCTCATTCAACATGCTTCGGCTCGTCAGCGATGCAGCCTCCAAACTCGACGCGCTTGAAACGGGCGAACGCGGTGTCATTATTTCAACAGCATCAGTTGCCGCCTTTGACGGCCAGATTGGTCAGGCGGCCTATGCCTCGTCAAAAGCCGGTATCGCAGGCCTGACATTGCCGGCAGCGCGCGAACTCGCCCGCTTCGGTATCCGGGTCATGTCGATAGCACCCGGAATCTTTGGAACACCTATGCTTTTGGCCATGCCGCAGGACGTTCAGGATTCGCTGGCAGCCTCCATTCCCTTCCCTTCCCGTCTTGGCAAACCCGAGGAATATGCAGCACTGGCACTGCATATCATTGAAAACCCCATGCTCAACGGCGAAACGATTCGTCTTGACGGCGCCATCCGTATGGCGCCTAAATAAGACAGATTAAGCAGGTTCAAGCGAAAAACGGGATACACCTCAGGGTTGTGATGCGACCAAAAGTCCGTGCAACCCTTTGGTATTGGCCACGTTCTGTTAACGTCGGTCATCTAAATTCCTTTTTAGCGAGCGAATGCTGAGGGCGCTGACAACACCGCAATTCAGAACCTGGAAAGGTGGCAGATGTCCGTTATCAATCGTCTGGTCGTTTTGTTGCCGGGCTTTGAACATATGCCGGTAGAGGCCCATCATCGGCGCTTCCTGCGGGAAGCAACCAAGACAGCGCCTGTCTATGACATGGCGCTGCGCGAAGATGGTGCGCTGAAAATTTCGTCCGCGGAAGATACTGTCAGCGTGGGTGAATTTCGGTTGCAAACGGCGGGGCCAAACTGGTCTGCACAGACCGATTTCGTGCTTTATGGACTGGGTGACATCAATCTTTTCTATGCATCCAGAAATCCCATTGCCCGGATTTTGAGCGGGATCATTGCGCTGATCGATTTCATCATCACAGGCACATTCTTCCGCTTCATTGCAACGAGCTGGCGTTACGCGCTGTTCTTCCTCTATCCACTCGTCATCATGGGTGCCATCCTTGGTCTCGCTTTCGGTGCCGGGGGCATTGCCTGGCAGTTTTCCCGTGAGGCGATGGCACCAATGGCGGTTTCGGTGATCATGGCGCTGGCATTGCTGGTGCTTGCAGCCCGCAGAATGCATTTTCTGCTGCTCATGGATGACTGGACATTTGCGCGCGATATGGCGCGCAACCGGCGACCGGACATTACGGCGAAGCTGCGATATGTGATTGCAGACGCGGCAAACCGTATCAGCCGCGCACCTGCCACAACCGAAGTCGTGGTCGCTGCCCACAGTATGGGCGCCATCTGTGCCCTGCAGATTCTTGATAAAGCCCTGCAAAAGAATAGTTCACGGCGTTATGGCTTGCTCACAGTTGGTTCAAGTCTTCTCAAGATCGCCTTGCACCCGGCAGCAGACGCTTTGCGCTCCAGTGTCGAGAATGTCGCCCGCAGCCGCACACTTTGGGTTGATGCGCAGTCACTGACAGATCCTATGAATTTCTATAAATCGAATCCGGTACGCGACCTGAATATATCAGATGCGGAATCCCCCGTTCTGGTCAGAGTCCGCTTCCGCAATCAACTTTGCGATGAAACCTACAAAGCCATCAAACATAATTTTTTCCGCGTGCACCGGCAGTTTGTCTACGGCGTCGAGAAGCGCTCAGCCTATTCCTGGCATGCAATACTCTGTGGACCTGAGTGCTTTTCGGATATCGCAACAAGCGGCGGCCTGGCGTGCGAGTGTACTGCGCATGTCGCCTCGTCCATCAAAATACCTGAAACTGCCGCCGTATGATTTCGCTTGTCGTTGCCGGAAAGGCCCTGTGGGTCGTTTTTATAGTGACCTGGTATCTGTTGCGCCGCCCGTTTGACCGGCGCGCGCAACGGGCCAAATTGACAGTTGATCGCAGAAAGGGTGCAGATACCGTCCGGCTGGCCGTGTCTCTCATTGGTCTTGGCATCATACCCGCATTCTATGTAGCGACAGGACAGCCAAGATTTGCGTCTTACACCCCGAATCCTGCACTCCTAGCCCTTGGTATTCTGGCCGGTATTGCCGCTTTGATCCTGTTTCGCCTGACGCACAAGGCACTCGGTCAGATGTGGTCCGTGTCGCTGCAATTGAAACAGGACCACAAGCTCATCACCACAGGCATCTACAAACGCTTGCGGCACCCCATGTATTCGGCCTTCTGGCTGATGGCATTGACCCAGGCCCTGCTTTTGCCCAATTATATTGCCGGTCTTTCCGGTCTCGCGGGGTTCGGCTTCCTGTTCTTCCTGAGAATAGGAGCGGAGGAGCGAATGATGGAGGAAGCTTTCGGGGAAGAGTATCGTCAGTACCGTGCCATAACCTGGCGCGTGCTGCCATTCGTCTATTGAAAGCCGGGCCATTTCGATGGTCTGGTCATCACAGGATTGAAAAGAGAACCGCCTTGGTGAACATTGCCTCAACCGCTTCCGCGCCGTTCAAGGTGCTGCTTGCATCGGTCTTTGCGACATCCCTCGCTGCCTGCCAGTCGACCCCATCATCCGATGTGTCCGTTAGCCCGTCTGCTTACACGGCCGAAATACCAGAATTGACCTGCGCCGCCCACGGCAGCGTCAAAGGCGCCGCGGCGAAATTGACAGCCAACCGCACCAGACCGGGTGACCCGGCCTATATGGAATTCCGTCAGCGTCTGTCTCCGGGCATTCCAAGCGGCCACATGTATGTGGTCTTCGGAAGGCTTGATGCCAAAGGCAATCCCGTGACCCGCCAATATAATGGCCTCTTTCCCAAAGGCAGCTTGCTTGGCCTTTATGGCGGCGCCATCATTCCCATGCCGTCCGAACTGAAACCGAGCTATTCCGATTGCAATTTCACCACCGGCGCCGCCTATCGCGTTTCCCTGACAGAGGCCCAGTACCAGCGTCTTCTCAGCAAGGTACGCGCCAATCTGGCCAACCCGCCGCTGTGGACCATGTTTGGTTTCAACTGCAACAACTACGCCGCCTCTTTGGGCTCTGTTGCTGGTCTTGTCGAACCATCCAACCGTGCCCTGCCGTCATTTGCCTATATCTACGCTTACATCGAAGTAAACGGCGATAAGAAACCACCGGCGAAAAAGCCGGTGTGACCCGGCATCACAACCAGTTTACCGCTGTGGATTATCCAGCCGGCTTCCATAATTTGGTCCCAATCCGGGAGACATCTGACGGCGTTTTGGACTATGGTTCGAATGGTCCCGCATGAAGGCAAGCCGTCCATTGATCCCGACAAATTATACAATTCTTCTGCCCAAATTTCAGAGAGCCCGGCGTAAATGAAATCACTTATAGCCATGCTTTTATTGACGGTCGCAATGACCGGTTCATCCAAGGCCATGGATTCAAAGGAAGCGGAAGAACTGGAAGGATTGAGCCCGGAAACGCGGCTGGAGCAGCGGTGTGACCTTGAGGCAATGGAGCGCATTCACCACGATCCGGTCAAGCTCGTACCCGATGAACTCGTCGCCTACGCCTTTAAGGACCCCAAGGTGACCGGTGATAAAATCCAGTCCACCGGCGCTGCGTTTCGCAGCAAGGGCGAGTGGTATCACCTTTCCTACACATGCACGACGTCACCGGATCACATGACCATCCTGACGTTTCAATATGCAATCGGACAGATGGTTCCACACGACGAATGGTCACAGCACTTCCTCGTGCCATAACCACGCGCCAAAAAGCGCCGCTCTCGCGGCGCCAGATCGTTCTTTGCCTTAATTGGCGGGAGCCGGACGGTCCTGAGCGAGCAGCATCTGGCCGATAGCATCAACCGATTTGCTCTTGGGAGCTTCGAAAGCAAGCACAGCCGGTTCTGCAGCCTGTGGCATAGCAGTTGGCTTGGCCGAGGCTGGTGCAGTGAAGACCATAGCCGGTGCGGGCGGATCAACCGGCACCGCAATATTGGCAAATGCAAGCTGCTGCGGCGCAGCAGCAGGTGCCGTCTGAGCCTGAGCCACCGCGAAAGGCTGGTTTGTCACGCGCCCGGACGTTGTGGTCGTCATCGTCGGCTGCGCACTGGCAACCATGATGTTGTTGACCGACGCCGGGTTGGTATTTCTCATGCTGGCTATATAGGCATTGGCAATGGCAACGCTTGCCACCTTGCTACCCAAATCAGGCGTATTGTAACGGTCCCGCTTCTCGTAAAAGGCATTACCACCGGCAACAACCGTGTAATGCATATTCCGGTAAGGGAAGCGCAGTCCGGCCGTATGGAAGAACATTGCTTCCTTGACCTTGGGATGACGCTGGCCCTTGAGCACCGCATCCGCTGCCTGCTGTACATCAGGAAGCGCTGCCGACTGCATAGGCCGGGAAAGAACACCGGGAGCAAACTGCCCCTTTTCACCAACGACGCCGCAAATCGTATTCGCATATTTGCCGGAATCGAGGCGATTCATAACCACAGTTCCCACCGCGAGCAAACCATCCTGGCTCGAGCGGTTGGACTCAAAGAACATCGCCCGCTCAAGACATTCCTTGTCCTTCGGGGTATAGGCGTAGCTTTTGGAAACGGTTGTATTGTTGCTTGCCAGATTTGCCTTCACCTTACCGGCGTGTTGGGCAGTCTGCGTAGAGCACCCACTTACGAGGCCAATGGCGGCTATAACACCCACAATCCCGGGGGTTTTCCACTTCCTTGCGCCGATCACGAAGCAATTCTCATCGCTGTTTTTCCTGCTGGTGAAGTTGGTCACAGATTGATGTCATTTAGGGCCAAACAATGGCAAAGAGAGTTAACGTGTAATCACTTTCTATCATCTATTTGAAATCATGGCGTTATTTTATTCACAAAAGAAGCAAAAAATTTCTAATAATGGCAAAATTAAGAATTTGTTTACCGTATTTATAGTATGATTTTCGCAGTTGATCCCGGCTTGAGAGGCAGAATCATGCCAAGCTATTCCGCAAGATATGACACGCGTGAAGCATTGATGGAAGCGCTCGTGGAACTGATGGCGCTCGACATTCCTGTTGAAGAATTTGCCCCGGTTTTGTGTACGATTGGCCCTGTCGATCTCGATCTGCTCGCCGATTGCATCCATGATGCCGGCATTAACGACACCAGATCAATCGCTGCTTAACACCTTATCGTCCTTTCGCTGAAATCGCTTGTCCTGTACCGGCCGAGCAACTATCTCTCGCTCAACATAATGAGGGATAGGCCGTGACCGACAAGAAGGATGTATTACGCGAGACCGACGCAGAAGCTGTCCGATTGGCAAAGACACTGGTCCGCAAGGCGCGTTACGCTGTCATTGCTACACTTGACCCTGCGACCGGCGGTCCCATTGCCACCCGTGTCGGCCTTTCCACGGATCATGACGGCACGCCTGTTATTCTTGTCTCCGCCCTTTCCGCACACACGCCTGCCCTGATCGCTGACCCGCGTTGTTCGCTGCTGATCGGCGAAGTCGGCAAGGGCGATCCGCTGGCCCATCCACGCATTACCATGTTTGCCAAGGCACGGGAAATTGCCCGCGAAGGCGCTGAACATGCCCGTATCGAATGGCGCTATCTCGCGCACCAGCCCAAGGCCAAGCTTTATGCCGGGCTTGGCGATTTCCGCTTTTTCCGTCTTGAGCCGACAGGTGCGAGCCTCAACGGCGGGTTTGGTAGGGCTTACCAGGTAACTGCTGATGACCTGCTCAGCCTCAATCCAGTCAATGAAGAATTGGCGGCGGCGGAGAAAAATGCAGTCGAACATATGAATGATGACCACGCGCAGGCCATAGCGCTCTATGCGCGGTTTTACGCCAAGGCACCTGATGGCAGCTGGCGGATAACCGGCATCGACGCGGAGGGTTTTGATATTGCCGATGGCGATGATGTGCAGCGTATCTGGTTTTCCACGCCGCTCGGCTCAGCCAAGGATATGCATATGAGCCTCGTGCGCATGGCTGGAGAGGCGCGGGCAGGCTTGGGCACTGCTGGCGAAAAGGCCTGAAACATGGCATCGGATGACCAGATCTGGCTCGACCATCGCACCATTCGCATCGATGATCCAGAAGATGCGCGGCTTGTGCCCTATCGCGATGTTCGCGAGCGCGATCTGGTTGGCCGGGAAGGCCGCTTCATCGCGGAAGGTAAGGTTGTACTCAATGTATTGCTTGCGAACGCTGCTTTTGCCGTAGAGTCGCTTCTGGTCCTGGAAAACCGGCTTGCAGGGCTGTTAGAGCAAATCCGTCTCTGCCCGGATAACGTTCCTGTCTATTGCGTGTCGCGCCATGTCATGGATGCGATTGCCGGTTTTCCCATGCATCGCGGTATTCTCGCAGTTGGGCGGCGCAGTACGCCCTGCTCTACCAGTCAATTGATTGATGCTCTCCCCGAAAAATCACTTGCCGTGGTGCTTTGCGGCATATCCAACCACGACAACATGGGTTCGATCTTTCGCAATGCCGCTGCGTTCGAGGCTGACTGCATTCTGATGGATGAAACCAGCTGTGACCCGCTTTACCGCAAGGCAATCCGCGTATCCGTAGGTGCAGCGCTCAAAGTGCCATTCGCCCGCGAAGGTTCGATTGAGGAAATTGTCGGCAAGCTGCAACGAGCCGGTTTTGATATCTATGCGTTGAGTCCCTCAGGCACCGAAACCATCTACACGGCACAACCCGGAGCGCGCACAGCCCTGCTGCTCGGAACCGAGGGAGAAGGTCTGCCAAAAGCATTGATGCAAAAGCTGCGGACTGTCAGAATTCCCATGTCGCAGGAATTTGACAGTTTGAACGTCGCAACAGCGTCAGGGATTGCCCTGTCACGATTTAGCCGGTTCTCCGCCGCCTGATTCAAGCGCCGATGCTGCTTTTTGCAGCGCGCGGATACGATCGGCCAGACTGACAATGACCTCGCCATTGTCGTCATAGGCCACTGCCGCATCTTTACCCGTGCCATCAAGCAGTTTGTTCACCGGGGACGCTGGTCCCTCGAGCCGGGCAACCATCGCGACGACCTGCGATGCAAGTGTGTTCATTTCCTCGCGCAGCCGTTTGCTTTCCTCAGCCTGCACCAGCGCCTGCTTGCCACGAGGCGTTTCCGTGGCAGCAATGCCCTGTTTGCGGCCTTCAGCAATCACGTTGCGCAACCGCTCATTAAGCCGTTCAACTTCTTTTTCCCGCCGCAATAGCTTGGCCTCACTGTCTGAAAGCTGTGTCACAAGGGTTGTCGCCTGTGTCTGGGCATCGCTGCCCCGCTTTTTTTCCTGTTCGAATGAATGCTGCAAGGCTTTGATCTCGGTCTCCAGCTTGCGCTTCTGCTCCTCGGCATCACGTCGGCCCTGACGCGCTTCCTTCAACTCATCCGAAAGATTCTCGATGCGCGTGCCCTGCGCTGCAACATCGATCTGCAAGCTGTCAGCCTTCGTTGCCGTGCTGGTCAAACGCCTGTTTAAAAGCTCCAGCTCCGCTGAACGTTGTTCGAGGGTCTGTGCTGTATTGCTCAGGTCTTTCCCCGTCTTTTCTAGCGTCTGCCCCCGTTCGGCAAGCGTAGCCTGCAACTCGGCAATTGTGGTGTCACGCGCAGAAACATCACTGGAAAGTGTGCGAATCTGCCGTTCCTTGTCACTGAATTCGGCCAATTGCTTTGCAGACTTTTCCTTCACGCCCGCAAGGGTCATTTCGAGCTTGCGTTCACTGACCGCGTGTTCGGCACGCAAGCCATCGCGCTGGGCCTGTATTTCATTGAGCGTCAGCGGCGTTTCGGCCTCGACACGCCTGCGCGTAAGCAGCATCGCGCGGCGCCAGATAGGCGGTGCAAAAATCAGCGCCAACAGCACGGCGCTCAAAAATCCAAGAGCAAAATAAAGCGCGGTCTGGATCACGATAAAAGTCCTATTGGTAGCTCAATCTGGCACAATGACAGTCTGGCATCAAACGGCAAAGACGCGGGAACAGTTTCCGCGTCTTTGCTATAGGTTAGCAGTATGAAGGGATCAAAACGGATTCCAGGTTGGTGACTGGGTGATCTTGAGATAGCCGACATTCACACCAAGCCGCGCGCCGACACCCGTGCGGATCGGCACGAGCAGGACCTGATTGCGCTTGAGCACGTTGAAGCCAACGCCAGCGAAGAGATAGGCCGAACCCGCCACGCCGACAAAACGGCCATAAAGATTCTGCACATCGTCGAGATTATAAACGAGCATCATGACACGGGAGCCTTGGCCACCAAAATCCCATCCGATGGATGGTCCCTGCCAGAATGTTTTGTGATCGCCCGCATTCTTTGTGTAGAGCGAGCCTTCGCCATAGGTAAGACCGCCGATGATGGCGCCTGATCCTTCTTCGCCAAGGATATAACCGTTCGGCAAACCATAGCTCTGGAAAATCTTTTCAACAGCGGATGCGAGGCCACCGGAGGTCGATCCAAAGAACCTTTGCCCCGAATTGACGATCTCGTTCATCGAGTACTGATCCTGAGCAGCATTGGCCATTTGCGGCTGCGCAACAACCAGTGACACCATCGTCAGGATCAGAAGAAAAAAACGGTTCATAGACAAGAATAGAGACGCCATCATAATTCCTTTTGGCTGTTCGCTTCTTTGTCCGACGCCAGTTGCGAATCTTGTGTTCGCTTTATAATTGAAGCACCATTTAAAGGTCTAAACCTTGTATAAAAGTTTATGAATCGATCTTGGCATTTCAATGGCTTGCCTGGGACGAGAAAAAGATAGCGATTTCAGCAGCTACCGGCATTTTCGACGTCGTTCTTGCCCATGCGGACTGAGCTATGTATCCAAATGCAGCAGCAATCAGAGTGATTCGCATGAACATCTGATTCGGCTTGAGCCCAATGTGCAGACCAAACCGCTAGCCAATCTTCAGGAGACTCTCTTATGACATTGCCCGTAATTCTTTCGGCAACGGACCTCGGAGCCCTGCTGAGCAGCCGTATCTGCCATGACATCATTTCGCCAGTCGGCGCGATCAACAACGGTCTGGAGCTTCTCGAAGAAGGTGGTGCCGACGAAGACGCGATGAACCTCATCAAGTCGAGTGCGCGCAGCGCATCTGCCCGGCTTCAATTTGCCCGCATTGCTTTTGGCGCGGCTGGTTCTGCCGGTGTGCAGATCGACACGGGCGATGCTCAGAACGTTGCCAATGAATATATGAAGGGCGAGAAGGCCGAATTCACCTGGACAGGAAATCGCGTCCTGCTGCCGAAGAACAAGGTAAAGCTGCTTCTCAACCTCGTATTAATCGCCAATGCCGCCCTGCCGCGTGGCGGCACGTTGAATGTGGCACTGGAAACACCGGAGACCGAACCGCGCTTTGTTCTGACCTCGCGTGGCCCGATGCTGCGTGTCCCGCCAAAATTCCTCGAATTGCACAGCGGCAAGACCCCGGAAGAGCCTATCGACGCGCACGCCGTACAGCCTTATTACACCCTGCTTCTGGCGCAGGAAGCGGGCATGACAATCTCCATCCACGCCACCCCCGAAGAGATCATCTTTTCAGCCGTTTAAAAATTTACCATTCGCCTTGGGCATTTCTTCACGGAGTGCCTGTTACTCTCCCCTGACGCGGCTGCAATCTCGCAGCAATTCCGGGGGGAGTTCGCATTGTTACGGTGCATGATTGTTGATGGGGCACCGGTTGTCCGCAAAGTTGCAACGCGCCTGCTCGCCAGCGACAATGTCGTCGTGACCACTGCTGACACGGGCTTCCAGACGGTTTCCGCCTGCAGCGTGGAAATGCCTGATGTGATCATTCTGGATTGCGCCCTGCCGGATATGCCATCTGTTGATATTATCACCCAGATCCGCGCACTTCCCGGTGGCACAGCGGCCAGGATTTATCTCTGCCTTGCTGAAATCGATGTCACGAGGATCATGCGGGCAAAGCGAGCTGGAGCGGCTGGCTATCTCCTGAAACCATTCAACCGGGAATCCATTTCCGGAATTCTCCCCGCGGCTACGGTGCTTTAATCGGGCATTCCCTGCCAATAATATCGGCAAGGAACGTCATGACAGTGCGCATGGCCGGCGAACGGCTGACATCCGGATAGGCGGTCAGCCAGATATCGCGGACAGGCGGCGGTTCCTGTACATCCAGCTTGACCAGCATCGGATCGTTGTCGCCCATGAAACAGGGAAGCGCTGCCGCCCCCAATCCTGCGCGGGCCGCCTCCTGCTGGCCGAATAGATCACTGGCCTGAAAGATAATCGGACGACCCGCAAGGATCGCACGTAACCACACCTGTTGGGTCAGGTGATCGAGTGTTGAATCATATGCAATGAAAGCCAGCGTTTCGGGTGGCAGGGCCGCCTGTTCGCGGGTGGCATAGAGCGCGAAGTGGAGGGCACCGATCCGCCGGATCAGCAGGTCCTGTTCCGTTGGCCTCGTCATACGCACAGCCACATCCGCCTCGCTGCGATCAAGCGCAGCATTATGCGACGCACCCGCCAGCGCCAGGGTTATATCGGGGTGTTCGCGATGAAACTCCACCACATGCGGCGCTATCAATCTTGCCGCGACTGCGGGTGGTGCGCTGATACGCACCGTTGCCGTCGCCGCGTTGGTCAGGCCACGGGCACGCCTGTTGATGGCTTGGGACAGGCGCGCCATTTCTTCTGCAAGCTCAGCAATCGCGCTTCCTTCCGCTGTAAGCGGCGAGCGGCGTGGCAGACGATCCACGAGGCGCAACGAAAGTGATTGCTCCAGCGATGCCACACGGCGTCCGACCGTCGCATGATCAACGCCCAGTTCACGCGCGGCAGCCGACAAGGAACCTGTCCGCGCCAGAACGGAAAAATAATGCAAATCCTGCCAATCAAACATAGGTGCATTATTGCACAGATAGAGGGATAAAACACAGAATTTCCACACATAGTCTGATGTGGTCGAATGCCTCCATTCCAAAGGAGAACATTATGTCATTGATTGTGGAAATGAGCGGCCATGGCGGCCCTGAAGTGTTGCACACACGCGATATCAAGGTCGCTGACCCCGGTCCAAACGAGGTTCGCATCCGCCAGACAGCGATTGGCGTCAATTTTGTCGATATTTACTTCCGCAGCGGGCTCTATTCACCACCGAGCCTGCCCGCGGTGCTTGGGTTTGAAGGCGCTGGCACGATTGATGCCGTGGGAGACGATGTCACCAACCTTAAACCCGGTGATCGCGTCGGCTATACTGGTATGCCGCTGGGTGGTTACGCCGAAGTGCGGCTGCTTCCACAATCACGTCTGATCAAACTGCCGGATGCCGTTTCGGATCGCGTCGCGGCAAGCACGTTCCTGCGCGGTTTAACCGCCTATATGCTTTTGCATGAGGTTCGTGCGATCAAACGGGGCGAGTGGATACTGGTCCATGCGGCCGCTGGCGGCGTTGGCCAATTGGTCACGCGCTGGGCCAAACGTCTTGGCGCCAATGTGATCGGCACGGTTGGCTCGGAAGGCAAGGTTGCACTGGCAACAGCAGCCGGTGCAGATGAAGTCCTGTTTCATAAATCACCCGATTGGGCCGAGCGCGTTCGCCAGATCGCCGAGGGTAAGGGTGTACATCTCGCCATTGATGGTATCGGTGGCTCCACCTTCACGCAGACACTGAAGACAATTCGTCCTTTCGGAATTCTCGGATCAATTGGACAGCCCGCGGGCCCAATTCCTCCGATACGCATCGAAGATTTGAGCAATATTGCCGTGATGCGCCCCAGCATCATTGCTTCCGTCAACAATCCGGAATTTTATCAGCGTGCCTCCAAGTCCCTTTTATCGGTCCTGCAGGATGGTCTGGAGAGTTCCATTGGCGCGGAATACGCGCTTCACGACGCGGCAAAAGCCCAAGCCGACCTTGAAGCTGGCAAAACAACGGGAAGTGTGATTCTCACCATCTGAATTTGATGCGCAATCGCTACAGAGCCGTCACCCCCCTGCGAAAAACGGTCATTGTGACGATCATATTTACCACCACGATAGCCATCAACAGCAACAGTGTCATGTCGATACCGTAACTGCGAATAATGCCACCGGCTATATAGGGAAAACCAAAGGCACCAATGAAATAGCCGATCGTGAACACTTGCGATGCGACAGGAATCGAGAGCCCTCTTTCATCCGCAAGGTTCACGATCATGGCGTTGAGTGTTGAATAGGTTAGGCCGTATCCGATCGCGAACAGCAGTGTGGCCATGATATAGAGCGTCATGCTTTTCTCATTCACGGCTAGCAGGACAAGCGCCGACAGAGTGAGTGCGAACATTGTAAATACCAGCTTTCCCAACGGCAATTTGCCAATGTGTGATGCAATCGAAAAGCGCAACGCCACCGTCGTCACCGTAAATGTCAGAAAAAACGTACCTGAACTGAGATCGCGCGATTCCGCATAGAGCGTTTGAAACGTCGAAAGACCGGAAAAAACGCAAGCAGAAAGTCCGATCATAATGACGGGAAAGACCGTCCTTGCACCTACGATGCCTGATGCAAGCGGGATTGTGAGAGCAACCGCTACCATCGGCAACTGATCGATCGTTTTCAATGCACGCCGCGCCCACACCATCAAGCCAGCGGCTATCAGACAGAACAACCCGTAGCAGACGTAAATCATTGCGGGCGAGCCGAGCCCCCGAACGAGCAGATGTCCCAGCGGAGCAGAAAGCCCGATACCCAGCATTTGCGAGCCGGATAGTAACGTCAAGGCTTCAATTCGACCGGCGGGCTTCAGGCAATGGATAAGCTGTATAGGTGCCAAAATGTAAAAGACAGACCAGCCAAGACCGAGCAGCAAGCCTCCCGTATAAGCAATGCCAATGCCGAGAACTCCCAATCCCGCAAAGCAAGCCATGGCACATGCCATCATGACGGCGGAGCAGATGATCAAAGGCAGGATGCCTATGCGTTCGGCGAACCGGCCCGCGCCAACACAACCTGCCAAGGTGGCAATGGTACCAATACTGATGATATTTCCCGCCTCGGCAGCATTTCGGCCAGCTGCGCGCAACACGTCGACCAGCAAAAAACTGGAGCCGTAGGCGATGGCCAATATCATTGCACCAATGAGGAACGGAACAAATGCGCCAACCGGCATTCTGTCCGCGAGAGAACCAATGGGCATTTCAGGACTGGCTTCTATCTCCGGGAGAAAAAGCGTTTCCGTATTGTGATGAGTATCGTTATCATATGTTTTCATGAAAAGAGATAACAGCCTTCATATCGTTACTCAAGCTTTACGTGATCTGATTGCATCTTCCGCGCCCGGCTCTCAATTGCCATCGGTACGTGAGTTGATAGAAAAATTCCGAGTCAGCCCTGCCACGGTGCAAAATGCCTTTGCCCGATTAACCGGTGAGGGTCTGATTGATCCAAGACCAGGACAGGGAACGTTCGTGCGCCAACGTCCGTTGAATGTCGCGACACCGGACCTTTCCTGGCAGGCAGTAGCGCTCGGTGCCGCACGCGACACAAGCGAATCGATGCAGGACCTGCTGGCGTTGCCGTCCCCCCGCAGCATGCCGCTAAGCATGGGTTATCTGCCCCCTGACCTGCAGGCGACCGAGCTTCTTTCAACCGCTTTGAAACAGGTCGCCAAACAACCTGCGCTTTGGGATCGCCTGCCATTGGAAGGCATGGAGCCGCTCAGAAGCTGGTTCGCGCGTGAAATAGGTCAGGGAAATATATTTACCCCGCATGAGGTCATCATCTGTCCCGGTGGGCAAGCAGCCATAGCAAGTACCTTACGTGCATTGCTTGCACCGGGCAGCACCCTGCTTGTCGAAGCGCCCACCTATATTGGCGTTATCTCGGCTGCACGGGCTGCAGGCATAACGCTCGTGCCCGTACCGACGGATGGAGATGGCGTCCGGCCCGATTTGCTGGAGGCCACATTGCGCGAAACCGGCGCGCGCGTGTTTTACTGCCAACCGACCTTTGCCAATCCGTCCGGCACGCTACTTTCGCAAAAGCGCCGCAACGACGTGCTCGGAGTGATCTCCGATGCGAGAGCATTTCTGATCGAGGATGACTGGGCACGCGACCTGTATCTTGGAACTCCACCTCCAGCGCCGCTTGCCGCGCAAGATTCGGATGGCCACGTCATTTACATCCGCTCTCTGGCAAAATCCGCTGCTCCCGGCCTACGCATAGCGGCGATTATGGCGCGGGGTGCGGCATTGGCACGATTGCGGGCAACACGCGGTGGAGAAGATTTTTTTGTTTCAGGACCATTACAGGCGGCGGCATTGAACATCGTCACATCTTCGGGTTGGAAACGACATCTGAACAATGCGCGCAATGCACTGACTGAGAGGCGCGATACACTGATGGCCGCGCTTCGCAGTGAGTTGGGGCATGATATACGCATAAACTCACCCCAAGGCGGCATGCATTTATGGGTGCAACTGGAAGATCATGTGTCCGACGTCGCTATCGCCTCGGACCTCGCACGCCAAGGCGTTCTGGTCAGCCCGGGTAAGGTATGGTTCCCAGCTGATCCCCCCGGTTCTTATCTCAGGCTGACATTCGCAGCTGCACCGTCCATATTGCGCGAGGGCGCGCGGATCATTGCGACCACATTAAAACAAAAGAGCGGCCCACAAAGCGGCTGATTACGAGAGACATCAATGGCAATAACCGGAATTGATCACATTCAGCTGGCTATGCCCGAGGGCGAAGAACAGGCTGCCCGCGCGTTCTATGACGGCCTTCTCGGCATTCCCGAAGTCGCCAAGCCTGCGGCGCTCGCCGGTAGAGGCGGATGCTGGTTCGAAATCGGTGGTGTTCGCATCCACCTTGGCGTCGAGCAGAATTTTTCGCCCGCAAAGAAAGCCCACCCGGCCCTTTTGACCAACGATCTCTTTGCGCTGGTCCGCACTCTGGAGGCGGCGGGTTATGCCATCACAGAAGACCAGCCATTGGCGAAATACGACAGGCGCTTCGTCAATGACCCTTTCGGCAACCGCATCGAACTAATGCAGCTCAAATGAACCAATGATAACAGCCGTTGACGATCAAACGTCGTAAATATGTCGGAAAATCTCTGATAACCTTTGCTATCGCCCCGGAACGCTTTCACAATGCGATTGGCACAATGCGATTGGCCCCACAAACCCATCAGGATGATCGATTCCCCATGAAACCTCTGTCCATCTCGACGCTGACCATTTGCGGCATTGACGAATTGCCTGCCCAAAGCAGCCGCACCGTCACCCACGTTCTTTCGATTCTCGATCCGAACTGGCCGGAACTGGAAGCATTTCAGGCATACGGCACCCATCACCGCACGACACTGAATTTTCACGACATCATCAATGCGGAGGAAGGCAAGATATTGCCTGAGCCTGAGCACGTGTCTGAAATCCTGAAGTTCGGCAAAAGCCTTGCCGAATCAAAGGTTGAAGGCGCTGAAGGGCACCTGCTGATCCATTGCCATATGGGCATATCCCGTTCGACAGCCGCCATGCTCTCGCTGCTTGCCCAGACCTATCCGGATGAGCCCGAAACCCGTCTGTTCGAGCGTCTGCGCGAGATACGCCCGCAAGCATGGCCGAATTCCCTGATGATAAAGTATGCCGACGATCTTCTTGATCGGAAAGGCAAGCTGGTTGACGAATTGCGTCGCCACTACAGCTGGCAGATCAAGCGCGAGCCGAACTATCTTGAATGGATGGCCCGTATTGGCCGCAGCCGCGAAATTGAAATGGCTGCCTGATCCGCATCAAACTTTTCCGCCCGAATGCAAAAGGCTCCGTCAATGACGGAGCCTTTTGATTTGAGCACCTGAAATATCGATCAGGCGATTTCGCGCATATCCGACGCATCCGGCTCACGCAGCACATAGCCACGGCCCCAGACGGTCTCGATATAATTGATACCTCCTGATGCATTGTCGAGCTTCTTGCGCAGTTTGCAGATGAAAACGTCGATGATCTTGAGTTCCGGCTCATCCATACCGCCATAAAGGTGGTTGAGGAACATTTCCTTGGTAAGCGTCGTACCCTTGCGGAGCGAAAGCAGCTCCAGCATCTGGTATTCCTTGCCTGTCAGGTGAACGCGCTGGCCGGTGACTTCAACAGTCTTGGCATCGAGGTTCACGATCAGGTCGCCAGTTGTGATAACCGACTGTGCATGGCCTTTCGAGCGGCGAACGATTGCATGAATGCGCGCAACCAGTTCGTCCTTATGGAAAGGCTTGGTCATGTAGTCATCAGCGCCAAAACCAAGGCCGCGCACCTTATCTTCGATACCGGCCATGCCGGAGAGGATGAGGATAGGCGTCTTCACCTTGGAAAGACGCAGGGTCCTCAGGACTTCATAACCGGACATATCCGGCAGGTTGAGGTCGAGGAGGATGATATCATAGTCGTAGAGCTTGCCGAGATCGACACCCTCTTCGCCCAGATCCGTCGTATAAACATTGAAGCTTTCCGACTTGAGCATCAATTCGATGCTCTGGGCCGTCGCACTATCGTCTTCGATTAAAAGAACCCGCATATCATTCCCCTTTTCCCGCCGCTGAAATGGGTTGCCCAAGAAACCTCGATCAGGGCAATCCCGAAGTCAGGTCGCGAAACAAGCCGTTTCCATAACGTTAAGATTGCCACCGAATGGTTAACAAAATCTAATTCCGCTTTGCAAGTGTCTTTGACTCATAAGTTAAAAATCTTGGACACCGCATTGATTCATAAGGTGAGTCACCCGGTCAAAAACCATCAGCCAAAGCTTCAGGTTCTGCGCCTAAGCGATTCATTCGACTCAATAAATTTTTTGCCAGACACAACTGACATCGGTTTACCGAGCTTTAAGTCTTAAGGCGTATGATTAATGCTGAACGTAAAGGAAAGGTTACCAGACGCGGCAACCTTTAAGTTTTTGTTTCATTTTCCCGAAGTGATTCGGGTGAAACGCCAGCCGGATGACTCCTGTTTGAGGGTCTGTGTACCGGCTTTGTGGGGGTACAGAGTATGAAGTCGCATGAAGGTTTGGTTCGATTGAAACTGTTTCAGGTCAAGGAAAAGCGCCGTCAGCTCGGCCAGCTTGATCTCATGATGGGTGAATTCGAACGCATGGCTGCCGAATTGGACGCGCAGATTATGTCCGAGGAAAAAAAGGCGGGCATTACCGACACGTCGCATTTTGCCTACCCGACATTTGCCAAGGCTGCACGCCAGCGTCGTGACAATCTTTTTGATTCGATCCGTGATTTGAAGACTCAGAAAGACGATGCCGAGGCAGCGCTCTCCGAATCAGAAGCGGAATTGGCAAAAGCCGAGGCGCTGGAACAGCGCGACGGCAAGGTTCGCGACATGGATGAAATGCCTGTTGCCGACAAACGCGCCATGATCGGCTGAATTTAAAAAGAGGCAGCCGCCTCTTTAGTTCTGCTGCACCACATCCGCCCAATCCTTATGACGAAGGGATTGGGCGCGCATGAACGGGCATAGCGGAATGATCTTCCATCCCCCTGCCCTTGCGTCTTCCACCGCATGCAGCGCCAGTGCTTGCCCTACGCCCTGGCCGCGCAGTTCATCCGGCACACCCGTATGATCGACAATGATCAACTCGGGATTTACCCGCGAAAACGTCATTTCCGCCTCATGCCCCGAAACGACGGCCGCATAGCGCCCGCCTTTTGCCGTTTCTTCTTTGGTGATGGTGATATCATTTGCCATTGAACTTCTCCTTGACGCCGAAAGTGCCTTGCCGTCATTCATGATCCGTTAGATCAGCTTTTAAGGCCAAGCGGAACACCATGGCAGTGACGAGATTATTGATTCCCCTGTTTCTTTTTATTGCAACGTTCTCGCTGGCATTGGGTCTCACCATGCCGCTGATGAATGTCAGCAAGCTCTATTTTTTCGATGAAAACCCGTCTTTGGTCGGACTCATTGCGGCTTTATGGACCGGCGGCGATTGGCTTCTGGCCGTTATCGTCGCGCTTTTTTCGGTGATTCTTCCGATTGGCAAATTGGCGGTCGCGCAATTGGCTGCCGCGCACGAACCAATCGCCGCGCGGCTTCTGCATCGCTGGATCGGCATCCTGTCAAAATGGTCGATGCTGGATGTCTTGCTTGTAGCACTGGTGATTTTTGCCGCCAAGACCAGCGGGCTTGCGACAGCAATCGCCCAACCTGGCCTTTGGTTTTTTGCGGCCTCAGCCATTCTTTCCGCCATCGCCACGCATTTCATCGTGCAGCAGGAAAAAGCGGAATCCCAATCGTGAGGGCCAAAAACGGAAAAGGCTGGTCTCAACGACCAGCCTAAGCCTAACTCAAAGGCGACATCATCTAATGACGATATTGCTGTATCCGGGTCGTTCTTAATCCAGCCAGGCCATGATCAGAGATCGAGGACTGCCAGGACAGGAACTCTTCCACCGTCAAAGTATAGCGATGGCAAGCCTCCTCAAGACTAAGAAGACCACCGCGAACAGCGGCAACCACCTCAGCCTTGCGGCGAATAACCCAACGCCGCGTGTTTGCGGGTGGAAGATCGGCGATGGTCAGCGGGCTGCCATCCGGGCCGATTACGTATTTTACTCTCGGTCGAACAAGATCGGTCATTGTACTCTCTACACTAAACTTCAAGACCTATCGCACCTGACATTACATGCAGGGCTTTAATAATTGCCTAAACCTCCGGTCATTCTCTGGTAACTTCTGTAAATTCCTGAAGATTATTCAAAACCCAGATTTTGCGGGCTTCCAAGGCTGCTATCCGCCATTGCCATCACGACACGTCCCTCACCTTTGCGTGAGAAAAATGCATCGCACACCACTTCCTGTTGGCAAGATCGAGTCAATTGACCTATATAGGGGCCTTGAATATCCCTGCGCCGTTATGCCGCTGCAAGAACCGGATCTGCTTATGACACTGAATAATCTCGATCTGCCGGGCAAGCCGGAAGACACCCGTATCGTCGTCGCCATGTCTGGCGGCGTGGATTCTTCTGTTGTGGCGGGCATTCTCAAACGTCAGGGTTATGATGTCGTTGGCGTTACCTTGCAGCTCTATGATCACGGCGCATCGACCCATCGTGCCGGCTCCTGTTGCGCCGGTCAGGACATTGAAGATGCACGCCGTGTGTCCGAGCGTCTTGGCATTCCGCATTATGTTCTGGATTATGAAGCGCGTTTCCGCGAAGCCGTGATCGATCCTTTTGCCAACAGCTATGTCAGCGGCGAAACACCGATTCCGTGTGTATCCTGCAATCAGACCGTCAAATTTGCGGATCTGTTGCAGACCGCGCGCGATCTTGGCGCCGATGCGCTGGCCACCGGTCATTATATCCGCAGTCAGGCCAATGGCGCGCACCGTTCCCTATACCGCCCTGTCGATTCGGACAAGGATCAGAGCTATTTCCTGTTTGCCACCACGCAGGAGCAGATCGACTATCTGCGCTTCCCGCTCGGCGGCCTGACCAAGCCGGAAACCCGCGCCATTGCCGAGGAACTTGGCCTGACAGTCGCCAACAAGCAGGACAGTCAGGACATCTGCTTTGTGCCGCAGGGCAAATATTCAGACATTATTTCGAAGCTGAAGCCTGAAGCTGCCAATCCCGGTGATATCGTCCATATCGATGGCCGTGTCCTTGGCCGCCATGAAGGCATCGTTCATTATACGATCGGTCAGCGCCGCGGTATCGGCGTTGCCACAGGCGATCCGCTCTATGTGGTGCATCTTGATGCCGCCAATGCGCGTGTTGTTGTCGGCCCGCGCGAAGCGCTGGAAACCCGCAAAGTTTTCCTGCGCAATGTCAATTGGCTTGGTGATGATGCGCTTGCCAGCATTCCCGAAGGCGGCGTTGAGGTTTATGCCAAGGTCCGCTCGACCCGTCCGCCACGCCCGGCGGTTCTGCATCACCGCGATGGCGAGACATGGGTGGAACTGATTGATGGTGAAAGCGGTATCGCGCCCGGTCAGGCCTGTGTGCTTTATTCTGATGACAGCAACACCGCCCGCGTTTACGGCGGCGGCTTCATCGGCCGCTCGGAACGCGCCCCGCAGGCAGAAGCCATGCTCAAGCGCCTGGCGCAACAGGGTCAGGCTGTCGCCTGACCTCTAGCTATTTTATTTACGCTGCAATTTGGTGGTTCGTGGTTCGACAAGCTCACCATGAGGGGCTTGGGTGGATGCAACGCTAATCGCAAGCGTTGCGGATCACTAAGGTTGCAGAACTTGCCCCCCCTACATCACCCCTCTCCCTCATGGTGAGCTTGTCGAACCACGAACCCCAACCCCACGCACCAATCCCATCGAGCTTAAAAACGCTTATGCAGCGTTTTTCTGCTGGAACTCACGAATAGTCCCGATAATCCGGTCCTGATCCGCTTCACTCAGATAAGCATGCATTGGCAGGCACAGGATATTCTTCGGCAGGGTTTCAGACACGGCCAGACCACCCGGCGCTTGCATGTAATGCGCATAGGCCTCCTGCAGATGCAGCGGCTTCACATAATAAATGACCGACGGAATGCCATTGGCCTGCAAATGGGCCTTCAGCGCATCACGGTTGGCAGTCTCGATCGCATACTGCGCCCAGGCAGAGCGCGAACCCTCAGGCATATACGCAACCTTGACGACATCCTTCAAGCCATTGGCATAGCGCTTGGCAACAACCTGCCGCGCTTCCATCTCGTCTTCGAGAATGACCAGCTTTTCGATGAGGATCGCCGCCTGGATTGTATCAAGGCGCGAATTCATGCCGACACGCACATTGTCATACTGCGTCTCGCCCTTGCCGTGGAACAGGATGGAACGCAGCAAATCAGCCAGTGCCCCATCATTGGTGAACATGGCACCGCCATCACCATAGCAGCCCAAAGGCTTGGCCGGGTAGAAGCTGGTCGCGCCGACATGGCCGAATGCGCCGCACATGGCATTGTCGCGCTTGCCACCGACAGACTGCGCCGCATCTTCAATTACAAACAGACCGTATTTGTCAGCAATCGCCGAGACTGACGTATAGTTGGCGGCAAGACCGAACAGATCAACAGGAATGATGGCCTTCGGCTGCAGACGGCCTTCGGCAAGCACGGCCTTGATGGCGGCTTCAAGCTGCTCGACATTGATATTGTACGTATCAGCATCCACATCGATGAATACAGGCTCGGCACCAACAAGCGCTACAACTTCCGCCGTGGCGGCAAAAGTGAAGCTTGGGCAGAAGACCGCATCGCCGGGGCCGATGCCGCGCGCCATCAATGGAATCTGCAATGCATCCGTGCCATTGGCGCAGGCGACCACATGCTCAACGCCAAGATATTCGCCAAGGCGCTTTTCAAACTCGGCAACCTCAGGTCCAAGGATATATTTGCCTTCACGCACCACTTTGGCGATTGCCGCATCAAGCTTGTCGCTAATCCGTTCACGCTGTGCGCCGAGATCGATGAACTGCATCATTGCTCCAATATAAAATGTCTCCGCGAATCCGTCGCGGAAAACGGTCAAGACAACTCTTTAGTGGGGCCGTGGGAGGTCTGCCAGACGTTGTCGTTCAAAGTTTGTCCGGTCTTGTAACAACGCTTTACGTTGAGAGCAATGATGCGTTGCTTTTTGGACGTGGTTCGTGGTTCGACAAGCTTGTCTGTTAGAGATGGTATAATGTGAAGAGGTCCACGTACCCTTTCCCGGCACGTGGACCGATTGACAGGATGCCGTTTCGACAAGCGGACATTGCAGTCCGATGGTGAGCAAGGCCCTGTCATTCGATGACACCCGAACAGTTGCAAGGGGCACCGACCCCGTATGACAAGCCAGGGAACCTCATCATGACAC